>CBCTHD010000287.1:0-3752 GCA_965146615.1 uncultured Clostridia bacterium | reverse complement strand
GCGTGTCGCTGGACGAATTGTTCGGAAGAAATCAAACATAACGACTGAACGGCGGGCATGAACGCAAAGCGCTTTGACGCTCATGGTTTCCGGCAGAATAGCTCTGCCGGACAGAAACGCAAACGAAAGGCGTGCGAATCACCTATATGGGTCCAGGGACGGAAGTCCCTGGCCGTTTGTGGGGGAGAACCCTTTTCGCGAGTGAGGACTATTTCCAGCCTTCGGCTGTCAAACCGTCCCCCTCGTGGACTCCCCCCCGACAGCGTCCTTCGCGCTTGCGTCGCGCCGCTCAGGCGGCTGCAGTATTCCAGAGAATGCTGGAAAAGCTACAATAACAAATCGCTAGATGGGGAACGACAAAGGCGCTAACAGTGTGCCACTGCGCCTTTGTCTGCCCTCTAATGCACTGTTTACAATAGTCCCAGCATTTTGAGGTGGCGGATACCCTCCTGAAATCCAACCATATAGTAAAAACTGTTGCCGGAAAAATTAAGGCAAAATAAATCGTCAAGGAGAAGTATCGCTTTCTTATGGTGTTTTTGCGGAATCATGCACAGAATCCGTTTTTGAAGGGCAAAGCGTTTCTGCTCAATCTGCTTATATTCTTCACTCGATTCCCATTGCAATGACGTAAATTCCATGTTTTCCGACAAAAAGCCTTCCCATATCTCTTCATAGCTTGGTTCCATAGATAACACACCTTTCCTTACACTACGTTTTCTAATTATCTACAGTATATCATAACTAAAAGTTATTGTCAAGTGTTTTTTAGGAGGATTTTAGAATGCAAAATATTGGACAGCATTTAAAAGAACTTAGAGAAAAAAGTGGATACAGTCAGCAGAAATTAAGTCAGTTGCTTGGATTTGCGAAAAATTCCTATGGGAGTTATGAACGGAATAATTCCACCCCGCCCATTGAAAAATTTATCAAGCTGGCAGAACTCTATCATACCTCGGTGCAATATATTGTAACAGGGGAAGCGATTTCAGAAACGTTTGATGAAAAAGCTGTTACGCCGTTTCCAGAGCGGCTGCAAGAACTGCGCATGAAAAGCGGCAGGAAGCAGGTGGAACTTGCGGACGCGCTACACGTTGCGGAAGTGACGTATCAACGCTATGAATACGGAAATTTCGAGCCAAAGCTGGACAAGCTGCTAACATTAGCAGACCTGTTCGGCGTGTCGCTGGACGAATTGTTCGGAAGAAATCAAACATAACGACTGAACGGCGGACGCAACCAAGACAACTATTTCCTGTTTAACACTTACTGTTTTCGGTAGTTCATATTTTCTGTCGGACAGATCGCACAAAAAAGCAGCGGCGGAAAATTCCGCCGCTGCCCTATTTTTTATTCTTCTTCGCCTGTCGCCATATCTTCGGCGGCGGTCTCTTGCGGTTCCTCACCGGGTTCCGGTTCCGGTAATTCCTGGGCTTGTGTTTCTTCTCCCAGGCCGCGATCAATCTTTGCGATTGCCGCCACAGTGTCGTCCTCCGTGCGAATCAGCCGCACACCCTGGGACGCGCGTCCACAGGAGCGGATTTCGTCCGTGTGAATCCGAATGATGATGCCGCCTTCCGTCATCAAAATCAAATCGTCTACCGCGCCGTCCACCGTCTTGATGCCGACGACGTTGCCGGTTTTCTCAGTAATCATGTAGTTCTTGATACCGCTGCCGCCGCGTCCCTGTTTCCGATATGCGGAAATGGGGGTCTTTTTGCCGAGCCCTTTTTCCGTCACGGTGAGCAGTTCCATGTCGTCGTTTGCCATTGCCATACCGACGACATAATCGCCTTGTGCGAGTTTTATGGCGCGCACGCCGCGGGCGCTGCGTCCCACAATGCGCACATCCTGTTCGTTGAACCGAATCGCTTTTCCAAGATAGGTTCCAATAAGCACTTCCGCCGTGCCGTCCGTCTTTTTCACCTGAATCAGCTCGTCGCCCTCGTCCAGCGTGATGGCAATCAGCCCGCGGTAATAGGAATCATATTTTTGCAGCTCCGTCTTTTTGATGATCCCTTGTTTGGTGAGCATAATGAGATATTGCCCTTCTTCAAACGCGCTCATGGGAATGCAGGCGGTCACTTTTTCCTCCTGCTCCAGTTCCAGCAAATTCACCAGCGCGGTACCGCGCGCCTGCCGCCCCGTTTCGGGAATCTTATACGTTTTAATTTTGTACATACGGCCGCGGTTGGTAAAGAACAGAATATAGTCGTGCGTGGAAGCGACAAAAATTTCCGTCGCAAAGTCTTCCTCGCGCGTGTTCATGCCGGAAATGCCGCGTCCGCCGCGGTGCTGCGTTTTATAAGCGTCCACCGCCATTCGCTTCACATAACCGAATTGTGTCAGCGTCACGACGTTGTCCTCTTCCGGAATCAAATCTTCGTCGTCCAAATCTGTCTCACCGAACGTGATTTCCGTGCGGCGCGCGTCGCCGAATTTTTCCGCCACCGCCGTAAGTTCTTCGCGAACAATGGACATCACCAGTCCTTCATCTGCCAAGACTTTTTGGAAGTAAGCGATTTTTTCTATCAATTCTGCCAATTCCGCTTCAATTTTGTCGCGCTCCAAACCGGTCAACCGCGCCAGCCGCATATCCACAATGGCCTGCGCCTGCTCCATGCTGAGGGAAAATTCTTCTATCAAGTTTTCCCGCGCATCGCTGACCGCTTTGCTGCCGCGGATAATCTCAATCACGCGGTCGATGTTATCCAGCGCTATTTTCAAGCCCTCCAAAATGTGGGCGCGCGCCTGCGCTTTTTTCAAATCGTATTTTGTGCGGCGGACAATAACCTCTTTTTGATGCTCCAAGTAGCGCACCAGCAGTTCCTTGAGATTAAACGTCCGCGGTTTTTTATCCTTGTCCACTGCCAGCATAATGATGCCGCAGCTATCCTGCAATTGCGTATGTTTATACAATTGGTTCAAAATCACGCCCGCATTGGCGTCGCGTTTGAGGTCGATGACGATGCGCATTCCTTCCTTGCCCGATTCGTCGTTGAGGTCGGAAATGCCTTCCACAACCTTGTTTTTCACCAGCGTTGCAATGCTTTCAATCAGCCGTGTTTTGTTGACCTGATAGGGGATTTCCGTCACAATGATGCGCTGGTGCTTGCCGTCGTCCTCAATTTCCGTCCGCGAGCGCACCACAATCTTGCCGCGTCCCGTCTCATAGGCTTGCCGTATCCCGCGGACGCCCATAATCAGGCCGCCCGTCGGAAAATCGGGACCTTTGATGTATTCCATCAGTCCTTCTATCGTGATGTCAGGGTCATCAATGAGCGCGACGCACGCGCGCACCGCTTCGCCCAGGTTGTGCGGCGGAACATTGGTCGCCATACCGACGGCAATCCCGGAGGAACCGTTGACAAGCAGTCCGGGAAATTTACTGGGCAACACATCCGGCTCCTGCGTGCTTTCGTCAAAGTTGGGGAAGAAATCCACCGTTTCCTTTTCAATATCCGTCAGCATTTCCATGGAAATTTTACTCATACGCGCGTCCGTGTACCGGTAAGCAGCCGGCGGGTCCCCGTCCACCGACCCGAAGTTTCCGTGCCCGTCCACGAGCGGATAGCGCAAAGAAAAATCCTGCGCCATCCGTACCAGCGCATCATAGACGGACGCGTCGCCGTGCGGATGATACCGCCCCAGCACGTCACCGACCGTTGTCGCGCATTTTTTATAGGGATTGGACGGCGTGAACCCATCTTCATACATGGTATACAGGATACGCCGGTGCACGGGTTTGAGTC
>CBCTHD010000286.1:0-3771 GCA_965146615.1 uncultured Clostridia bacterium | reverse complement strand
TGTTTACACTTCCCGGGGCGTTTGCTGTGGATATGGTAGAATTGCCCGAAAACAGGAAGATGAAAAGCACCGCCAAAACAAAAAGGTGTGCGGATATGGGTCCAGGGACGGAAGTCCCTGGACGTTTGTGGGGGTGCGGGGGGAATCGGAACCCCCGCGTTTTTGGTACTTTTTGCGCCAAAAAGTACATTACAGACACACAGTGTCTGTAATTGCAACTGCCCACCCCGGTGCGCAGGGGTGAAAAAGTACATTATATGGGAGTCCGAACTTTCCAACCATGCAATTTTCGAACATACCCGCAGGGCACACGGTGCCGGAGCTGTCGCATTAAGGGTGAAAAGCACAAAATATGGCGTTTCTCGAACAAAAAATCTCCATATCTTGTATCGTATTTCCTTAATGCGACAGCCCCGCTAATAGACGCTGTATGTCTATTATATCATTTCACGCGGCACATATTTGGTATGCAGTAGCTTGTGAGCGCGCTCACTGCCAGGCTCTCCCAAAAATTCTTCATACAATTTCAGAATTTCGGGATTTTCGTGTGCCTTACGAATCGTTTTTTGTTCGTCGTTCGCATAGATTGCCGCACGGCGTTTTTGCAGCACATCATAACTGTTTTGATAGTAGGGCTGACCGCCGCCGCCAATACAGCCGCCGGGACATGCCATGATTTCAATTGCCTGATATTGCGCCTCGCCGCGTTCAATGCTTTCCAGCAGCTTGCGCGCATTGCCCAGTCCAAACGCCATGCCGATTTTAAACGGCGTATCGCCAATCATGATTTCCGCTTCACGGATACCTTCTAAACCACGCAGCTGTTTAAACTCTACCTGCCGCAGCGGCTCGCCTGTGATCTTTTCGCAGGCAGTACGCATCACGGCTTCAATCACACCGCCCGTTGTACCAAAAATAGTACCGGCGCCGGAGGATTCGCCCAAGAGCGGATCGAAGGCTTCGTCCTCCAGATTCGGAAAATCTACGCCCGCTTCCCGCAGCATACTCGCCAGTTCGCGGGTTGTCAAGACATAATCCACATCTGCCAGATGGTCCTCTGATTCCAATTCCGCGCGGCGCGCTTCATATTTTTTCGCCAGGCAAGGCATGATGGAGACAACCACAATTTTTTCCGGATCAATGCCGTTTTTCTGCGCATAATAGGTCTTTGCAATTGCGCCAAACATTTCGTGCGGTGATTTACAACTGGAGGGGACGTCCAACAAAGAGGGGAACTGGTGCTCAATAAATTTCACCCAAGCGGGACAACAGGAAGTCAGCATGGGCAGTTTGCCGCCGCTATTCAGTCGGTGGATAAATTCCTCGGCTTCCTCCATTACAGTCAAGTCCGCCGCGTAGTTGGTGTCAAATACCTTGTCAAATCCAAGCGCACGAAGGGAAGCGACCATTTTCCCTGTGACGTCAGTGCCGACGTCCATGCCGAATTCTTCGCCCAGCGCCACACGGATAGAAGGTGCGGTCTGCACCAGAACGACCTTGTCCGGGTCGTTGAGCGCGTCCCATACGCCGCCGATGTCGCTGACTTCCGTCAGCGCTGCCGTAGGACATACCGCGACACATTGTCCGCAGTAAGTACACATGCTGTCTGCCAGCGGCATGTTAAATGCCGGACCGACAATGGTTTTAAAGCCACGTCCTACAGCGGTCAAAATACCACAAGTCTGCACCTCATTGCACATAGTTTCGCAGCGGCGGCACATGATACACTTGGTGGGGTTGCGAATGATGGCTTGTGAAGAAGCGTCCTGCTCGTTGATGGACATTTCTCCATTATATTTGATACCGCGCTTGATACCCATATCACTCGCCAACTTTTGCAGCACACAATGCGTATTCTTTTCACAAATCAAGCAGTTGGTTGGATGGTTGCTCAAAAGCAGCTCCAACATGGCACGGCGTGCACGAACCGCGCGCCGGGAAGAGGTTATCACACTCATACCCTCCCGGACATAGGTGGAACAGGCGGGCTGCAAATATTTTTCCCCTTCAATTTCTACCAGACAGACACGGCAGGAAGCCGCACCGTTGACACATTTCATGTCGTGCAAATCAAGATGGCAGAGCGTTGGAATGTTGATGCCAACCTGCTTTGCCGCGGTCAATACCGTATAGGTATCTGGCACGGTGATGGTTTTATGGTTAATCGTAAAAGTTACGTCCATGGCTTATACAACCTCCATTCTCTTAATCTCAATGGCGCCGAATCTGCATTTTTTGAAACAAGCGCCGCATTTTACACATTTTTCCACGTCAATCGTATGCGGGTTTTTCACGGTACCCGTAATGCATTTCATTGGACAGACACGGCTGCATGCCGTACAACCGATGCATTTGTCGGGATTAATTTTGTAATACTTGCTCTTTTTAATTGCGACGGCGGGACAGGCGCCGTTTTTGATGTGGTTTTTATAGTCGTCGATGAAGTGCTCAATGGTGCTCAAAACAGGATTGGGCGCGTTACGGCCCAGACCGCAGAGAGAGGAGTCACAGACGATTTCCGACAGCTCGCGCAGCTTGGCAATATCACTGTCCGTCGCTTTGCCGGTACTAATGTTGTCCAGCATTTCATCAATACGTTTCAACCCGATGCGGCACGCTGTACATTTTCCGCAGGATTCTTGCAAGGCGAATGCAATATAGTTCTTTGCCAATTCTACACCGCAGTCCTCGTCGTCCATAACGGCAATACCACCGGATCCAATCACCAATTCATATTTTTTAAAGTTTTCATACGTAATGGGAATGTCCAACATATCAATGGGCAGAATGCTTCCTTTTGCGCCGCCGATATGCACGCCCTTGAGCACGGTGCTTTCCGCTACGCCGCATAGGTCATAGATAATTTCGCCAATGGTGGTACCCAACGGCACCTCCACAAGACCGGTCTTTTTAATCTTACCGGAAAGTGTAAACACTTTCGTACCATAATTATCTGCACAGCCAATGGATTTTAGCCAGTCCACGCCATGCAAAATAACATAGGGGATGTTGGCAATGGTTTCAATGTTGTTGACGACCGTCGGCATACCGCCTACACCCTCCGCAGACGGATAAGGTGGTTTGTGATGCGGCTCGCCGCGTTTTCCTTCCAGATTGGCAATCAATGCCGTCTCTTCTCCGGAAGCAAATACGCCTGTTGCCACACGGATATAAATATCGAAATCGAAACCGCTGCCCAGGATATTTTCACCCAAAAATCCCTGCTCCTTTGCCTGCTCAATCGCTTTTTTCAACCGGGAAACCGCTAAACTGTTTTCCATCGGAATATTGATATATCCAATACGGCACCCTACGGCGTAACCCGACAAAAGAACGGCTTCCACAATGTTATGCGGATTGCCCTCCACAAGCACCTTCGCTTTGTAATCGCCGGGGTCGAGGTCGTTGGCATTACAGACAATATATTTGATTTCCCCTTCATGCTCACGTGTAATTTTCCATTTCATGCCGACAGGGAACCCACTTCCGCCGCGCCCACGCAGTTCTGATTCCAGCATTAGTGCGACGACATCTTCCGGTTTCATCTGTACGGCTTTTTTCAATGCGCCATACCCGTCATGCTCAATATAACTATTGATGTCCTCAGGGTCAATAACGCCAATGTCCTTCAATAAAATTTGTGTATCTGTTTTGATTATATCCATATGTTCCGTCTCCATTCTGCCGGAATCCGGCTATAGTCCTCTTGGCTGCCTTAGGCAGTTTCAAACAGCCTGTCAATATCGCCCGGTTTAACGTTGCCATAGATTT
>CBCTHD010000285.1:0-3773 GCA_965146615.1 uncultured Clostridia bacterium | reverse complement strand
TGACGGTTTAATGTGGGATATGCCCGAAAGTCTGACGCACAAATTGGCGTCCAAGAAATCCACCACCGACGAGCTGTATTACGAAATTACAGCATATCTCGATACAAGCGTAGGCAATGACTATCAGAACAAGGACTTGATTGCCGATTTCAAATGGTGGGTCGAGGAAACAGGAAACCTTGACGACTCCCCGAAAACAGGCGATACCTCAAACATTCTGCTGTGGGCGGTGCTTGCCGCTTGCTCCGGCAGTATGATGATTCTCCTGCTTGTAACCCGTAGGCGTAAGGAGGATGAGGAAAATGTTTGAAACCAAAACCGCTAAAAGGCTGACGGGCGGAATTATTGCCATTATTATTCTTGCCGTTTGCCTTTGCATCACCACCTTTGCCCTTGTATATGCTTCCGTTTCCGTTGAGAATAACCTGTTCCACACAGGCGAGGTCAAGATAAACCTCAACGACGGCAAGCCCGTGATTCGGGAACACGAATTTCTCTTTGAGCCGGGTATGACGGTTGTAAAGGACTTCTTTATTGAGAACGACAGCACTTGGGATGTGTATTACCGCCTATATCTCGATAATGTTTCAGGTGGGCTTTCCGATGTGCTGACCGTGACGATAAAGGACGGCGATAAAGTTTTATACTCCGGCACGGCAAACGAACTGACAAAGCAGAATGTAGTCGCTGCCGATGATACCCTTAAAATCGGGCAGCGCCGCAATTTAACCGTAGTATTCCACTATCCCGAAAATAGCGGCAACGAAACGCAGAACCTCGATCTCACATTCACGCTGTGTGCCGAGGCAACGCAAACGAAGAATAATCCGAATAAGCTGTTCGGATAAAAAGGAAAGAACCAAGCAATGCAAACACCCGACACAGAAACCGACAAATGCGCTTGTTGCGGCTGCGATACCTGCGTTCCGTTTGATATGCCTGTTTCCGAACGCAAGTATTATGAGGTCGGAAGCGTTCAGTTCTGCGGAAACTGTTACATAAAGCTGCACATTTATCCGGGTGAATCATATAGTCCGGAGCGGGACAAAGAAATGAATCTGCTCCTGCGTCTATGCCGAAACGATAAGGAGTGAGCAAATGAAAGCATTAAAAATAATCCGAAGTATATTTGTGTGGCTGATGGTGGCGCTTGCCGTTTTTATGATGATATTCACCATTATTTCGGTATCCACCTTTGACCGTGCCGACCGCAATCTGTTCGGCTACAAGGCGTTCATCGTTTTGTCCGACTCCATGAGCAAAACCGACTTCAATGCGGGCGATTTGGTACTCGTGAAAGAGGTTGACCCCTCCACGCTCAAAGAGGGCGACATTATCGCCTATACCTCGCAGAATACCTCCAACTACGGTGAAACCGTAACCCATAAGATCCGCAAGATCACAACCGATGCAAACGGCGAACCGGGGTTCGTCACCTACGGTACAACAACCGACACGGACGATGAAACCGTCGTTACCTATCCGTATGTGCTGGGTAAATACAGCAGCCGTATCCCGAAGGTAGGTGCATTTTTCCAGTTTCTTAAAAGCACCCGCGGCTATATCGTTTGTGTTCTCATTCCGTTCCTGCTCCTCATTCTGTTAGAGGGCATCCGCTGCATCCGTCTGTTCCGCAAATATAAGGCAGAACAGCAGGCGGAGCTGCAAGCCGAAAGGGACAAGATTGAAGCCGACCGTGCCGAAACACAGCGCATGATGCAGGAGCTGCTGCAAATGAAAGCGCAGATGGCACAAAACGGCGGCGAAACGCCGAAAACGGACGAGGCTCCGTCCGATACCACTACGGTGTAATTCCGGAGAATCCGTGTTTACATATTGTCATTGAAAAATTTGGAATAAGGAGGAAAAACACAATGACAAGTAGTAAATCTACCAAGCGGGCATTGATTTCCAGCGCACTGGCTATCCTTATGTGCGTGGCAATGCTCATCGGCACCACCTTTGCGTGGTTCACCGACACCGCATCCACCGGGGTCAATAAGATTCAGGCGGGGAATTTGAACATCGAACTGCAAATGAAAGATAACGACGGCAAATGGGTCAATGCCGAGGGCAAGACCCTTCCGTTCCTCGTAAATGGCAAGATTCCCGCCGAGGGGACTCAAATCCTGTGGGAGCCAGGTTGTACATATACGCTGCCGGAGCTGAGAATTGTCAACAATGGCAATTTGGCGCTGAAGTATAAGGTTGTCGTTTCCGGAATTCAGGGCAGCGCTAAGCTGAATGAAGTTATCGACTGGACAATGAAGCTGGACGATGCCGATTTTATTATGGGCAGCGAGCATAGTTTGGCTGCTAAGAATAATGACACCGCTGACTTTGATAGCTTCACTATTTCCGGTACGATGGATAAGAACGCTGGAAACGAGTATCAGAATGAATCCATTGATGGTATCAGCATCAATGTCTATGCTACGCAGGACACCGTGGAGAACGACAGCTTCGGCAATACTTATGATAAGGACGCAGACGGTACGCCTCAGTTTGACACATGGTACGACAATGTTGCAACGACTGTAACGGTCGCTGCGACTGGCGATACTGTGGTAAAGGACAGAGAGACTGCGCCTACTATTCAGACGACGGTCCCTGCAGGTAGTACGACTGCAAATAAGCTTACCCTGATTAAGAGCAAGGGTGAAACTCCGGCTAACATTACTGTTGTGACTGGCACCAAGGCACTGACTGCCGAGGTTAAGCTGATCGATCAGGACGGCAACAAGGTTAACGCGAAGAGCGGCAAGTTCTTTACCGTGTCTATGGAGCTTGGAAAGAACCTGAATGTTGTTAACTTCTATCATAATGAAATGGCGCTTACGAAGGTTGCTGCTGTCAACAGCCTGACCGCAAATGACCAGTATTTCTATGATGCTGCTACCGGCTATGTGACCTTTACCACCGATGATTTCTCTCCCTTTACCGCGATCGTTTCCAATAGCGTCTTTAACGGCGGCAATGGAACAGAGGCAAATCCTTACTTGATTGCAACTGCCGAACAGGCTATGCAAATCGAAAAGCTTAATAAAAAGAGTGTATACTTGAAGTTGGTAAATGATATTACCGTTCCCGACGAGATTTATATGTCAGGCAAAAAGTTTGTCTTTGATTTGAACGGTCATACCATTAAACTGGAATACGCAGAGGGTGTTAAGCCCAATAACGGCAGCGTATTGTACATTGGCGGTAAAGGCGGAAACCTTACTATAAACGACAGCAGCGCTGCGCAAACCGGTGCGGTTATCGGCTCGGATAAGAGTTATCCCAACAAGGTGACCAGCGCAGTTCGTGCAGGCAACTACGGCAGGCTCACCATCAACGGCGGCCATTTCTATGGCACAAGTGAGGGGACTTCCTGTATCTTTGTGTATACAACTATGTCCTCTGGCTCAAAGGCTACCGTAACAATTAATGGCGGCAAGTTTGAAACGGCAACTCCGTCTAACGGTACTTATTTTGTTTTGAATCATCAGGATAACGCGAGTGCAGGCTGCACGATTACAGTCAATGGCGGCTCTTTCAAAAACTACAATCCCGGTGTTACGACTGTTGATCCCGTTAACGCTAAAACGGGTAAAATCGTTCTCGGCGCAGGCTGCACGACCACGCAGGACGGCGAGTGGTATGTCGTTTCCAAGTAATAGATTGATTTAATTCCCAAGTCCTCTCCGCCCTCGGGCGGAGGGGCAATCAAAGGGCATAAGGCTTACTTGTGTCTTTTGATTGCTTTGGTGTAATCACAGAAAATCCGTGTT
>CBCTHD010000284.1:0-3790 GCA_965146615.1 uncultured Clostridia bacterium | reverse complement strand
ACCCGGCAAATCCCAATAACCGAAGTCCTTTCCCGTAGCCGTTTCCAGCGTTTCGCACCATAGCGACAGGTACCGCAGCGTCGTCGCATGATATGCGGTTCCCTCCGCCCATGCACCGTCCGGCACAAACTCGCCGTAAAGATATTCCATATAAGGAAACATGCGGTCAACCGCATAGAGTGCATCTTCGTCCAGCCGGTCGCTCATGGCAATAATTGCACTCAGCATACCGCCATGGCACCAGGGATTCCAGTTGGAGTTGACATAAGTCCACCAGGTGCGCTTATCAACCGCTGTGATATAGCTAGCCAGCCCGTTTTTTTCAAACCCTGCCACAATGGCGTCCTTCCGCTCGTCCGTCAAATAATCATAAAACCAGCTATAGCCGATGGACACGCCCAGCGCCATCGTTCCCACGTCAAGATAGTGCGATGGGTTCCAGTCGCTGAATGCCGATACTGCCGCCAAATCGCGCCATGCCGCTTCCCCATATTTGGCTTCACCGGTCATCTGATACGCAAGCCCCAGCGTCTGCATCCGGCTCACCATTTCATTGGATACCGACAGCAGACGGATTCCATCCGGTTTTGTGTAATACAACGCTTCCGCGTCCAGATAGCCGTTCGCTTTCTCCATCAGACTCTCGTACCACTGCCGGAGAACCGGATACCGGTCAATATTCTCCCGCACCTCTGCAAGCCGCTCTGTGTCTGCCATAATCCGCGGGTGAATATTGCCGTTTTTGACAATCCGATCAAAGATTTCCTCGCCTGTTGGTCGTTGATAATACAGCGCGTCTTTCAACGCGGACTGGTCTTGCGCGCCGTCAAACAGTGCAGTTTTCCCAAAGCCCAATAAATACGCGCCGTCCCAAGAAAGCGTCAAACCAAAGGCGTCCGCCAGGCGCTGCGCTGTCACATAGTTGGTATCCTTCGTGCGATAGAGTTCATCGTTTCCAAGCGCTATTACAGTATTTCCCACTGCAAATCGAACGGGCGCATTCTCCGTCCCTTCCAGCAGCTCTCCGCCCAAAAAGACCGCTGCCGCCTCCGCAGGCACGTAGGGTATTCCGTCAAACACGCGTGGCGGCTGGCCATCCATTCTCAGCTTATTGCCAAAAACCGAGGCTTGGTAAAAGTCAATTCCCAGAAAGACGCCCTGTGACAATGTTTGATAGGCGGATTTCCACGTGGTATTCACCAACGCGCGGATGGCTTTCTCCTGATAAGAATAATCCTTGAAATAGGAATCGTCCAACTCACCCGTACCACTATAGGCAAATAGTTTGTTCAGCGTCAATTGCGTCCCTTCGCCGCGAAAGCCCAGACTTGCAATTTCTGCGAGGGAAAGTGTTGTCTCCTGCTTTGTGCCGTCGGCATATGTAAGCGTGGCGATTCCGCGAGTTAAGTCAAATATCGCTGTTACAGTTTCAAAATCACGGTTTGCCGGCAGCGTGAACAGCGACTCCATTTTTCCCTTCTCATCTTTGGCAAAAAGCGTCACAGCGCCGTCTGCCTGATAAATCGTCTTGGCGGTAAAGCGTCCTTTTGCCGCTGTCTCCAATGGAAAATATGCACCGTCGCTGCCCAGCGTAATAGCAGCACTCTTGTTATCTGCCGACGGTGTATCCACAATTTCGACGTTACTGGTAAACGACACCACGCCGTGCGCCCTTCCGTTGGTTGCAACGCTTGTAAATTGCCGATTTAAATAAGTCGTAATGGCATCCGACTCCTTGTCTTCTGCCTGCAGCGGTTCCATGTTTTCAAAAGAATCCCACAACATTGCTCTCACCTCATGTCCTTCTTCCACATCCGGCAACGTAACTGCCAGTGTTTCCTCTCCTTGCGCTTTATCTGCTATTTCTATGTCCGTCAGCTTGTCCCCCTCATAAGCTGCCAGCAGCAGCACCGCTTCGGGAAATCCATTTCCGACCGCAGTAGAGGCGGTATAGTCCGTGCCTGATTTTGTTAAATTTATAGCGCCCTGTCCGGCATCCACAACATCAATCTTATATTGAACGGTAACGCCATCGCAGGTAATTCCGATAACATCGCCTTTTTTCAGCGTCCCACCCGTCATTTTCGTACCGTCTGCCTCAATGCAATACATGCTGATGTCGTGACTTTTTGATGTAATTCCCCGCACCAGTTGCTCTACGGTTGTGCCCGATGAGACATATACCGTATTCTCCTGCAACTGATACCCGTTTTCGAATTGCAACTCCAGCAGTTCATCGGGCGTATTGGCGAATTGACATTTGCCGTTTGCGACACATGCGTAAATTGTTGCTTGCGCATCCAGCGTATCCGATGTATACGTATAGGTAATTGAACCTATTGCTGAAGCCGCAACAGGTACCGTCAGGACGCCGGTTTGTGCGTCAATCGTAAAGCCCTGCGCACTCCACGTACCACTACCCGCCGCCGCTTCGGCGGCGACACCGTTGTAAACGGTCGCCTCCATTTGCACTGCCGCACCGCTGTTCACCGGCTCCGGCAATGCAATTGCTACATAATTGGGCGCAGTGTTATAAACTTCAAAATCATACACCGAGAAATTGCCAAGATTTGCTGTGACATCTGCAGCATAGTTCAATATACCGATATATTGAAATTCCTGCTCTCCAAAATATCCATAATTATCATAGTCCGTCAATATATTTTCCTGCTCCAGGGACGCATCCACCTCCGCATTTTCTGAACGTGCAGACCAATAGGTTGTGCCGCTATTGCGATTGCTTCCGTTGCGCGGCGCCAATACCGGCATGACGCTCGTACTTGTATTATAAGCGGTATCCGGTTCCGTTGGCGCCGTCACGCTGGTCGAATTGTTCGATCCGACCAGCGAATCGCTGCCCGCAATGCGCAGGGAGCTGGAATTGTTAATGTTGCCCAACTTCAGTCGAAAATAATTTGCCTGAACCGTTTCGCCCAAATTGAAAATCGCAATTGCTGCGCCTCGCGAGTGGGTACCGGAATCCCACTTGCTCCAATAATAGCCATCAACTGCTTTGCTCACCTTGCCGCTGCCGGTCTGCCAGCCGCTTACAGTCCATCCGACCTTGTTTCGGACAAGGTTCACTTGGCGGTTCAAGGGAATCGTAACCTCCGTAGACACCCTTTCGCCGTCAGAGACAGCGCTGCACACCAGTGTAACTTTTTCCGCCGCGGTGTCTCCGGCAACGGAAAACGCTCCGGTTGCCGTATCAATCCATTCTATCCCCTCCACCGGCTCCTTGAAAGACCAAATAAAGTCTATTTCCGTCAATTCTCCGCCATTAACGCCATAAGCGGTTGCTGACGGATAAAAGGTCGCCGTGGATTGTTGCGCCTGATTGGTCATAATAAAGTCGGGCAAGTTTCCAATTTTAATGGAAGCAATACTGTCGCTGCCTGCCGCCACGCAATTCACAGACAGTGGAAACAGCGGCATTAGCATCAGCAGCGATAGCCACAGTGACATGACTGTTTTTTTTCCCATATATGCCACACCTCCATATCTAATACTGTGCCCGAAACAAACCGGCACTTATCTCCGCTGTTTCGGGCACATAACATTTTTTAGTGATGTATCACTGCACGATTACCTTCCATAGACACGCATTGTCGTGATGTTGTTCCAAGTTCCGGCTGCGTGACCATGCCCCTGATATCTCACATATTTTGCCTTTTGATTACCTAGCAAAATGCTTTCTAACTGAGTTGTCGTTCCGGATGAGCTTCCAGCGTATACCTCTGTCCAGTTTTCACCGTCCTCGGTGATCTCGCCTCAGACTTCATTTCCGCCG
>CBCTHD010000283.1:0-3791 GCA_965146615.1 uncultured Clostridia bacterium | reverse complement strand
TATTGGTATAATACTCTTTATCCGTGATGTGTTCAATCATACCAAACTGCTCGCGATCCTTTTTGGTGAACTTGCCGCTCAGCCCTTCTGCCGGCGTTGCCAATAGGCTATAATTCAGGTTTTTCTCATCAGCAATCTCACGAATACGGTCATACATGTAGGATACAATTTTCAGTCCTAACTCCTGTGCTTCTTCGCTTTCACCGTGGTGTTTCCCTGTTAGAGCGATCAATGCTTCTGCAAGTCCGATAAAGCCAATGCCAAGCGTACCGATTTTCAGCAAATCTTTCACAGGCATGGATGGTGATAGCGCTTCACTTCCTGTCCACATACCGTTCATCAGCATGGGAAATTGTTTTTTCAGCGCAGACCGCTGGAACATATAGCGGTCATATAACTGTTCCGCTGTCACATCAATACATTTATCCAGTTTTTCAAAAAATTTCTCGATTTTTTCTTCTTGATTTTCAATCTCGCGGCATTCCAATGCCAGCTTTACAATATTAATGGTGGAAAAAGACAAATTCCCACGACCAATAGATGTCTTCTCACCATGCCGATTTTCAAACACGCGGGTACGGCATCCCATCGTCGCCACTTCATATTTGTAACGCTGCGGGTCGTTCGCATCCCATTTCTCATGTTGATTGAATGTCGCATCCAAATTCAGGAAATTGGGGAAAAACCGCCGTGCTGTTACTTTGCATGCCAACTGGTATAAATCATAGTTCCGATCCTCCGGCAAATAACTGAAACCACGTTTCTTTTTCCAAATCTGAATCGGGTAAATGGGTGT
Organism: uncultured Clostridia bacterium; assembly: GCA_965146615.1. Lineage (GTDB taxonomy): Bacteria > Bacillota > Clostridia > RUG12999 > RUG12999 > JAAWTG01. Next base: position 2,995 of record CBCTHD010000283.1, on the reverse strand, counting down.
TTCTCCGTTTCCAACGCCGCGGTAAGTGGAGTTCAGAATCTCGCGCATAATACAGCGTCCTTCCGCCGACGTATCGGTTCCATAGTTAATGGACGAAAATACTACTTGGTTTCCGCCGCGGCTGTGGATGGTGTTCATGTTGTGAATAAAGGATTCCATCGCCTGGTGCACACGGTTGACCGTCTGGTTCATGGCGTGCTGCTGCATACGCGCCTCCCCTTCCAGCCCATCCAACGGTTGGGTCAGATAATCGTCAAACTCCTTGTGTTTGAGATGTTCTAAATTTTGCCCCGTTAATTTTTCCAGCTTTTCCACTTCTTCTATATAAGATGTACGCACATAGGGCGCCAAATAAAAGTCAAACGCCGGAATTGCCTGTCCGCCGTGCATTTCATTCTGAACAGACTCCATAGAAATACAAGCCAAAATCGCCGCGGTTTCAATCCGTTTGGCAGGGCGGCTGGAGCCATGCCCCGCTCGGAATCCATGCGCCAACACTTCATCCAGCGGATGCTGAAGACAAGTCAACGATTTTGTCGGATAATAATCCGCGTCATGAATGTGGACATAGTTGCTTTTTACAAAGTCCTTTGTCTGGTCAGACAGCAACATATCCATCACAAACGACTTAGAGGATTCGCTGGCAAATTTCATCATCATCCCCGCCGGCGTCTCCGCATTCATGTTGGCATTTTCTTTGGTAATGTCATTGGCAATTGTGTTTACAATGCTCATATAGGTCTCATACGTTTGCCGTCCGCGCGCAATATTTCGTTTGTCACGGTATAGTATGTACTCTTTGGCAACATTTTTATACCGCGATTTCATCAATTCGATTTCAACAAGATTCTGAATTTCTTCTACATCAACGACATCTTTTTCAAGCTGTGCCAGTTTATCCGCAATTTCTTCTGCACACTTTACATCATTGATAAATACGTAGTTCATTGCTTTCAAAATTGCATTCGTAATTTTGTTCCTATCAAAATTTTCTATCCGTCCGTCTCGTTTGCGAATATTTGATATCATTTTTCCTTACCCCTCTCATGATTTTTTCCCAATTCCAGTTTCATCCAAAACCACAAGATGTAGTTGTTCACTACTTCCTCAACAAATATAACTAGGTTCCGCTATCCAATATACAGCACTGCAATAGGAAAATCAAGAGGTTATTGAGAATTTTTTATAAAATTTTTTTGTCGATTTTTGTTACATTTCCCCAAATATTATTTTAGGACGCAAAAAGGGCAAAGACCGGATGGTCTTTGCCCCGTATCTAAATTCTTCTATTTTTATCTCTGTACGCGTCCAGAACCGTCGCCTTTCGCGAGATTTTTCACTTCATCTACAGATACCAGGTTGAAATCTCCTTCAATGGTATGTTTCAGGCAGGAAGCTGCAACAGCAAAGTTAATTGCTTCTTCACTAGAATACCCTTGCATCAAAGAATAAATCAAACCCGCACCAAAGGAATCACCGCCGCCAACACGATCTACGATGTTAATGGTATATTTTTTAGAGAAGTTATACTCGTTTCCATCATACAGCATTGCCGACCAACCGTTCACAGATGCGGAAATGCTTTCACGCAGCGTAATCGCCACTTTTTTGAAGCCGAATTTTTCAACCAGCTGACGTGCTACGTCCTTGTAACCCTCTCGGCTCAATTCGCCGGAAGTAATGTCCGTTTCTGCTGCTTTGATACCAAATACGGTTTCTGCATCTTCTTCATTGCCGATAACAACGTCAACATACTGCATCAATCCGCTCATTACTTGGTTCGCTTTTTCGCGGCTCCACAGTTTTTTACGGAAGTTTAAATCGCAGCTAATGGTCACGCCTTTCTCTTTTGCTTTTTTGCAGGCTTCTAAACACAGCGCTGCTGCATCATCGGACAAAGCCGGTGTAATCCCTGTGAAATGGAACCATTCTACGCCTTCAAAAATGCTGTCCCAATCAAAATCTCCCGTTTTCGCCGTGGAGATGGAGGAATGCGCACGGTCATATACCACGTTAGACGCTCTCTGCGATGCACCTTTTTCTACAAAGTAAATCCCAACGCGTTCGCCGCCGCGTGCGATGTGTTCGGTATTTACACCATGTTTTCTCAACTCCGCCACACAAGCGTTTCCAATTGGATTTTCCGGCAGTTTAGTTACAAACGCCGCATCAATGCCAAAATTGCACAGTGAAACGGCCACGTTTGCTTCCCCGCCGCCAAATACCATATCAAAAGAATCCGCCTGGATAAATCTCTGGTAACCCGGTGTCTGTAATCTCATCATGATTTCACCAAAGGTAACTGCTTTTTTCGCCATTGTAACTGATCTCTCCTTACTTTAAATATGTAGCCGCTTGCCATTTACGCTCTAGCTGCTTTTACTTTTTCAATAAACTGTTTCCCAATTTCCGTGATAGATTTGTAATCTCCTGTCTTTGCTCCTGCGGTAAGTGCCCCACCTACTCCTACTGCGGAAGCGCCGTTTTTGATCCACTGATCAACATTATCCACGCTCACGCCGCCTGTCGGCATAATTTTCGCATAGGGAATAGGTCCTTTAATTGCTTTGATCATCTTCGGACCAAACGCTTCACCTGGGAATAATTTAATAATATCTGCGCCCGCTTCCATCGCTGTTACTGCTTCCGTAATAGACATAACGCCCGGCATACAGGGCAGACGATAGCGGTTACAAAGTTTAATCGTATTCAGATTCAGATATGGGCTAACGATATATTCCGCACCGGACAGAATCGCGATACGCGCTGTTTCAGGATCCATCACCGTGCCTGCACCCAAAATAATCTGGTCACTGGTATACGTTTTTGCCAACTCTTCAATGACTTTGTGTGCACCCGGTACTGTAAAAGTCATTTCAATAGCAGCTATGCCGCCTTCAATACACGCGTCGGTAATCCGCTTTGCCTGATCACTGTTTTCCGCTCTGACCACTGCGACAACCCCAACGTCTTTAATTCTGGTCAATACATTTTC
>CBCTHD010000282.1:0-3825 GCA_965146615.1 uncultured Clostridia bacterium | reverse complement strand
GCATTGAAAGACCTTGATAAAGAAGCAGCGCTCTCCGTCATTAATGCCTTCTTTTTTCGCATATCCGAGTGTTCTCACACAAGTATTGATGATGTCCGAAACAACATCCTGGAGCTGTCCATCTTCACCATCCGCGAAAACGCGTTTAACCCCCTCCTTATCAAGGAGATATTTGGACGTACACTCTCCCCCGCGACGGAGCTTGCGCAGCTACAGCATGTGATTGACATGAAAGAGTGGATTACGGAATTTACCGTTACGCTGATAGATCATCCTGAAGTTTTTCTGCCGCAGCACTACTCAAAGCCCATCCAAGACGCACTTGTTTATATTATGGCAAACTACGCGGAATCGCTTCCCGCATCTCAAATCGCAAGCCGCATGTACATGAGCCGTGAGCACTTCGCGCGTCTGTTTAAAAAGGAAGTTGGCATGACATATCATGAGTATCTCACAAATTATAGAATCAATATTGCCAAAAAGCTGCTGGAAAGCGGAGAATATAATGTTAGCGAGGTCTGTGCCATGGTCGGTTATCCCAACGACAACTACTTTTACAAATTATTTAAAAAGTATACAGGAAAATCTCCAAACCGTTTTACTTCCAGAGAGGGGGACTAAATCATGTCAATGTTTAAATATATTTGCAGCACATTTCCCCTGCACCGTATTCTGTTAGTATTTATGCTGATATTTACCCTCTTACCTGTTTTGTTATGGTATTGGTGTATGCAGACTTTTACGTACAACATTATCGTTGGCAAATATTTAAATAGCTATGTATCCGCCCTAACCTCCCATGTCGGCTATAACTTTGCAGAATTTGAGGACAACATCAATACCTGCTATCTGCAATTGACGCTCTACCCAAATATCATAAATGACATTGAGAAACAGAAAAATATTGAGGACATTATGCAGTATACCTTTTCTACAGAACCGCTCATCTCCTACGCGGAGCTTTTAACCCCCGAAGGCGTACATACATACAGCATTGACGGAAAAACACCCCATTTCTATAAATGGGTCAAGCAGGATTTTATCGACCAGTTTACCAATACGAATTGCAGTATTATGGAGGACGTTCTGACAGAAGATGGCGCTTCCTATATTGTGATGGGCAGGAGGGTATTTGACTATTACAGCAGCAAGGATTTGGGGTACATTCTCTTTTATACAAACGTGGATTGTCTCGCTCCTTTATACGACGGTCTGAAAACAGAGAACAGCAATATCTTCATCATGGCAGGCGACTGTATCATCTCGCACAGCGATAAGGCAGCGCTAGGGAAAAATTTATGGCTTGTGATTCCCGATTCTTCCGAAAACAGCCGACAGCTTTCCAAACACTCGATACAACAAATCAATCTCCCCGACATTTTCGGCGGAAAAATAAACATGGTCGTAGAAACTTCCTATGAAAATATGTTTGAAATTATCAGACTGCTGAACCGAATCAACCTGATACTGCTTCTATTTGCTTTCATCGTGATATTTATCGTGAGCAAAATTGTTTCAAAGAAATGTCTGGCAGCTATTAATAAATTAAACAATGACATGATTTCTTTCGCGGATAAGCCGGAAGAATACATGCCCAAAAACAGACACAGCGAAATCGCTTCTCTTGAATATTGCTTTAATAATATGGTCGAAAGAATCCAAGAGCTTATCACGAAAAACCAGCAGGAACAAGAAAAAAAGCACATTGCCGAGCTTTGTACGCTGCAAGCACAAATGAAACATCACTTTGTTTATAACGTTCTCGACATCATTTTCTGGAAAGCACACAGTTGTAATCAAGAGGAAATCAAACAAATTGTTCTTGCCTTATCTTCCTTTCTGCGCATCAGTTTAAGCCACGGCAGCAATTTTATTACAGTCAGAGAGGAAGTGAAACATGCGGAAAATTACTTAATTTTAGAAAAAATGCGCTTTGAGGATTTGTTTGATGTAGAGTTTCACATTGCAGAGGATATTCTTGATATCAAAGTGCTCAAAATTATCCTTCAGCCCATTGTAGAGAACTCTGTCAAACACGGTTTTAAGGATATTGATTATAAAGGAAAAATAGTTGTCAACGGGTATCTGCGTGATGAAAATACACTCATCTTTGAAGTAATTGACAATGGACGCGGAATTTCCTCCAATCCTCTTGCGCCGTCTATTCATTCCCTGGATCATAAGATTAGTTACGGCCTCTCCAACATCTCTGAACGGCTGCGCTTTGAGTATGGCGAGGAAAGTAAAATGAATTTTATCGATACCAATGGCAACGGAACGCATGTTGAAATCGTCATAAAATACAAACATAAATCTGGTACAGAGTAAGTAAGGCACAATTCGCATTTCCTTTTCCGGCAATCATCGGAGAAATCATACAGGACGGCATTGCAGCCGAAACAATCCTATCCGGCGGCGTTTCTTGTTTCCTCTTGGAAGAAACAGGGACGCCGCTTTTTCACGCGCTTTATTATGCGGAAAGTTTTTATTTTTCTGCCTCTTTCCTGACCCGTTTTCTCCATGCAAGCGGTGTTTCGCCTGTCAATCTTTTAAATGTATTGATAAAATAACTGAAATTATGATAACCCACAGATAAAGATATATTTGTAATGCTGGTATCGCTTTCTTCCAAAAGAACCTTTGCATTTTCGATTTTTCGTATATTGCAGTATTCTTTTAAGGTATATCCACTTTCACGCCGAAACATATGGCTGATATACGATTTACTGTAATGAAACTTTTTACTCAGCATATCCAGCGTCACTACAGCCTGCTGCTCGTTAATATATGCAAGCATTTTCGAAAACACACTCTCTTCTCGGCGTACATCTTTGACCGTCAGCAAAAACGCCGACATCATTGCGCACAATGGCGGAATCACTGTTTCAAGAAGCCCATATGGTATAGGTGCTGCGTTCATATTATCATCGTACCATTTATTTTGTCCATAGCTTATTTTTTCATCTCTATATCCGCTTACACTGACAAAGCCGGCCACCTCATCTCCCCGTTTAAATCTACGGATATATTCATGTACTCCCGCATGGCAGGTGCCTTCATAGCATTCCACATGATTACATTTCCTTATTGCAAAGAATTGGCAACGCCAGCATTTACGCTGCATATGTAATACGTTTTTGACATACAGACAATATGCGTTAATATGTCCATAGTATTTTTGAAAACCCGGTAGTAATTTTTCGGAAGGGATAAAAGAATAGTTCGATGCAAAATGGACCGATATGCTGATATGATGCGTATTCTCTAAATAGTTTATATAGTCTATTATCTTTTTAGAGGAGTAATCCGTTATACCATTTTCCATCTTTATATCCTCCCTTTTTATCCATAGCATTGCATTTTTTTAATATTTTTTAGCACAAAACTGCAAGAAAATCCCTATTTTTTTTGTTAAATTTATATTAGCATAAACTAATCATTATGTCAATCAGGAGGGTATCAATATGCTTAACAGACAAAAACTCACAGCTGATTTATGTGTTGTCGGAGGCGGAATGGCAGGCATTTGTGCGGCTATCGCTGCCGCACGGCAAGGTGCGTCTGTTGTTCTGATGCACGAGCGGCCCGTATTGGGAGGAAATGCTGAAATAAGCCTGTGGATGCGTGGGGCGGGCGGTGACAATAATATGGAAACAGGTATTTTGGAAGAAATCATCCTCGAAAATTACTACAGAAATCCCACGAAGAACTATTATATTTGGGATACGGTTCTATATGACTTTGTCATAAGGGAAGAAAACATAACGCTTTTACTGAACTGCACTTGCATGGACGCTTCCTGCGAAGAGGGAGATTTCGGCGACG
>CBCTHD010000281.1:0-3847 GCA_965146615.1 uncultured Clostridia bacterium | reverse complement strand
ACGCATTGGCGCCTATAATTTCCAACGTTGCCGGAATTTCAACAGAAGTGAGATTCTTCGCATCCCGGAAACCGCTGGCCCAAATCCGATTCACGCGGCGTCCTGCCACTTCTTGGGGAATGGTGTAGCTCCCTTCCACGCGGCCGCAGGGATAAGCGGTCAAGCTCAAATTAGGGTCATCATACTGCGGTTCACCATAGTCCACCCAAGGACCAAATAAAACGCCGTATTCATCGGTGAAGTAATATGGATTTTCCGCATGGACCCGAATCGCCTCCAGACTGGTGCAGCCTTTAAAAATATTGGCAGTTACATATTCCGCGCAAGCGGGAATTTCAATGTCATACAGTTTGGGACAATTGATGAATGCACTCACACGAATGGTCAGTTTTGCACCGTCTACCGGATCGGAAAAAATAACGCGTTCCAAAGCGGTGCAGCTCTCAAAGGCATTATAGCCAATCACGCTGACGCTTCCGGGAATTGTCACGCTGGTAACATTGTCGTTGCCCTTAAATGCTTCGGGTGCAATGACCGTTACAGTATTCGGAATTACAATATCACCGCCATCCCCATAATAACCAAGCAACTGACCGTCAACGATATTCGCGCCGGTCAAACCGTCGTTGGCTGCATATGCGGCCGGCATGAAACTGCTTAGCATGGCAGCAACAAGTGCCAGGGCAAGCAGCAAAGCCCTCTTTTGATGTTTCATAGTTGTCGTCATAAATCCTCCTTATTCAGTTGCATCTAAATGATTAAAAATTGCAATATAGTCTTCAATGTCAACAACCTTATCGCCATTGACGTCCATTTTGCGTGCGATTTCCCAATCCTCGCTTTCCGCATCGGACTGGTAGTATCTTTGCGCCTCTGTAATGTCAACAATATCGACAGTTCCGTCCCCGTTGACGTCGTAGCTGATGATCAGGAAATCAGCCGTTCCCGGTGGGGTGATTGTTGCGGTGCCGTCCTGCGCAGCTTGGGTCACATCAACCACGCCGGCGCAAGAGACAGATTCCAGCACAGCGGTTATCGCTCCTGAAACGCCATCTTTGACGGGAACGCGGACGGAAGCGATTTTTGTTTTTTCGCTTACGGTATTTCCGATCACATTGCCCGTTTTGCCCAAATAGCCGGTCAAAACGTATGTTTCCCCTTCCATTTTCCAGTCTGCGCTATGGACGTCAAAAAGGTCATTGGCAGCGACCTCCAGCGTTCCCTGTTCCACTTGCGTAGCGTCCATAGAAAGTTTGAAAAGTATGGTATTTACATTTGCTGCGCTGTCGATATAAAGGTTGTATATAATGTGGTTTTCTTGCAACTCCGGTTCCGCCGAAAGGGAGAATACCGCCTCCACGGAAGGCGTCTGGCTTCCGCCCACAACAACGGTTGTGTTTTCCGGCGTATAATAGGTGTAATAACTCTGCGGTTCAAATGCTGCTGCAATTTCTTCATTTTTTACGGTGATTGTGCTCCCGGCCGCCATGCTGGTGCAAACGCTGGACCCAAGCGTAATAGCGGTTTCGGTCTCTACCACCAACTCCTGTATTGCTGTCATGCCTTCAAATGCGTATCGCTCCAACGCTGTCACACAAGCCGGAAGCGTTACCTTTTGCAGTGTCTCGTTTCCACGAAAAGCCATCGGTCCGATTGTCGTTACGGTGATGCCGTTCACCGTCTGCGGTACAGTAAATGCCGTGTCGGCTTTGCCAAAGGGATAAGCGACTAAAGCGGCTGCATCGGCGTGTGTCGTGAGGTCATAAAGAATTCCGTCCACCGTCGTAAAGTTTTGTGCGCTACCGTCAATGGAAAGCGTCGTGAGAGAGGTGCAGCCCCTTGTGAAATTATCGTCTACAGAACTTAACCGTTTCGGTAAAGCAAGCGATGTCAGCGCCGTGCAATTCAAAAACACACCGCTGCGCAGACTCAAAGAATCCGCCGTATCCGCATCAAAAGTAACAGTTGTCAGCGCGCTGCAGCCTTCAAATGCATTGGCGCTGATAGAAGTGACAGACCCCGGAATATTGATGCTTTCCAGATTGATACAATTTCTGAATGCGCCTACATTGATGGTGGTATATCCCTCCGGAATGGTAACAGAGGTAATGGTTTTATTTCCTTCAAATGCGCTGCCGATTGCTTTCACTGTGTAAGAACTTCCGTTGATTTCTGCTTGCGTGGGCAGCGTAATATCCCCGCCGCTGCCGGTATATTTTGTAATTGTGGCATCCGGTGTGTAGTAAGATTGTTCTATGGTAAAATCCCCAACGGTGGTTGTCGCTGCACTCGCGCACAAGGGCAATGCGGAAATTGCCAAAAATGCCGCTGTGACAAGCGCCGATAGTTTTTTTGTGGTTTTGTAGGCAAGGTGCCTATTGTTCATATTGGAAAACCTCCTATTTTCGATGTGTCATATTTTAGTTAGTTAAAACTAACCCCATGATAAATAAAAAAAGTAACCTCCTTCTGATCAATTCATTTTATTGCCGCGCAACAGTTAGCTATCACTAACCATTGCGCAAAAAAAAACAAACCACTCGGTCTGTTTTTCTAGTAGTTATCCTGTCCCAAACAAACACTATACTAAATTATAGCATGGGTTTTGTCTTTTTTCAATTGGAAAGAAATGAAAAAAGTGTACGAAATTTTACAACTTGGCAGGGGACGATTTGTGCAGAAGTCAATAATTGTGACAAAATGCAAATTTTTCCTTTACAACGGCAAAAAGGTATGCTATAATGCGGTTAGTTATCGCTAACCAAATAAACGCCTTACAAGACATTAATTTTTTAGGAAAGGATTTTAAGGCGAATGATGGTGATTCAAAAATTAAAACGTTATACAGCGGCAATCCTGTCTTCCTGCATACTGCTGAGTGGATTTCCGGCCGTGTACGCGCAAAACAACAGCCAAACGTTGTTCCAGCCAATTCGCGGGGAAATCGGCGGTACAGCCGTAACCGGACAGGAGCGCGTGCGGATTCTTGTGGAATTGGAAGAAAAGCCTCTTTTGGCATACCGCAATGAAATCAGCACATTTTCCTCCGCCCAGGACTTTATGGAGTCCACTTTTGCCAAAGAGGTGGAAAAAAACAACACAGAAAACAGAAAGCGTGTAAAAAATACGTTTATGCGCAGCAATATGGATATTCAAATAGAGCGTGAGTACAGCACCGTCCTGAACGGCTTTTCGGTAGAAGCGAATTTAGGAGATTTGCAAGCCATCCGGGAAACGGACGGCGTAAAAAACGCTTTTGTGGAAGGCTATTACAAAAGGATAGAGCCTGTGGAAGACTCCATGCTGACAACCGACAGCGTACCGGCGATTGGCGGCGATATTGCCGGAGAGGACTTTGGTTATACCGGAAAATCAACAGTCGTTGCAATTATCGATTCCGGACTGGATACCGGTCACGAGGCGTTTGCAGCCGTGAATAATCCCAAATATACGTTCAGCGATATAGAGACACTTGCACAAGAGAACAAACTGACGATTGGTACGTTGGCGGTTTCGGCAGTCTATAAAAGTGAAAAAGTGCCGTATGCCTATGACTATGCGGATGTAGACACCAACGTTTCCGGCGGTGATTCACACGGCACGCATGTGGCGGGCATCGTTGGTGCAAACAGCGGCGGTGTGGCGCAAGGCGTCGCACCGGATACGCAGTTTCTGATTATGAAGGTATTCGGAGACAATGCGGCGGGCGCTTATGACACAGATATTCTGTCGGCGCTGGACGATGCGGTGAAGCTGGGCGCGGATGCGATCAATATGAGTCTGGGTACGCCGGGCGGCTTTTCAGAAGATTCCGACAAAACCATGCGGGAGGTATATAACCGTGTTC
>CBCTHD010000280.1:0-3857 GCA_965146615.1 uncultured Clostridia bacterium | reverse complement strand
AATTTTTTTCCGTATCGCGTCCGCCGCCGGTTTCCATCGCCCGCAATACACCCGTTACGCTTTGATATAAGGTGTCAAGCTGCGCGTCATTTAGCCGAGCAGTTTTTGTTTTGGGATGAATACCGGCTTCAAACAAAATATCCTGCAAAACGCCGTTTCCCAGACCGGGAATGCGTTGTTCTGTGGCTAAAAGCGCTTTAATGCTGTATTTTTGCGCTTTTGCAATCAAATGTTCTAAATAGGATTTGGTAATGTTCGGCGCCAGCGGCGAAGGCGTTTTTTTGGTAACGAGGTAGTAAAAATTATCGTTTTCACCCTCCCGAAACGCCCAAATTCTGCCGTACATTTGAACGCTACACAACAGTGCACCGCCGCCGTCTAAACGGAGCAATAGTTGGTGTTTTGCAGGAGCCGTTGTTCCGGGCTGCAAATAGCGGATATTGGCGCCATCTCCAAATACCAAACGCATATTGTCCGACAATTCCAGTTCTACCAAGCCACCGTATGCGGTGGCTTTTTCAATTGTCAGTCCCGTCAACAGCAGGGGATAGACTGCCGGGTCGCCATAGAAAAAGGCGAAGCGGTGCGGCGAATGGGCGGCGGTTACCTGGATGATTTTTTGATGAATAATGGTTTCGTTACATTGCTTTACAATCGTAATGCTTTCAGGAAGTTCCAGCACGGATTATTCCTCCAATCTCTTCACGGGAATCCGCAGTACCGTCCTGCAGCGTTCCGGTTTGGTGCGGCGCGGGTCTGATAGGTAAATTTCGTGATGCCGCCGCGCTGGGCCGATGTCCCGGACCAGTCCCTGCTGCTGCATAAAATCGTGCATCACAGCCAAGGTTTCTGCCTCCGCGTCGTAAGGCCCTCTATGCAGCATCTGCACACAAAGTCCTTCGTGGTATGATTCCAGGGTTGCTTTGGAAAAATCCAATTCCGGTCTCTTTCTTCTTGCTTGTGCACATGCCCAGTCAAAAACTTCTTTCGTTACAAAATCCGGTTGGCGAATCATGGAAATAAAGTGAAAGTCCTGCTTTCGAGACTGATCTATTTCGCCGCCGGCCTGCCACCAAAGTCCTTCCAGGGGTGGAACTCTGTAGGCAAAATAGCCGTCGATATCCACGCCCGCCTTGGGACTCATTTTAATGGTATACGTCAGACTGTAGAGCAGGGAAAGCGCCTGGCTGTAACAACCGTCCGGCTCATTGGGATCGCCGCTGCCGGAGACTCTGATAAACTGCATTTCCGGCACCTGTACGATGGCAGGTTTGGCTTTGGGGAGATAAAGGTCTGCGTACGCTTTTTTATAATCGAATGGGTCCATAGAGGTTCGCCTCATTTCAGTGAAATATAAATATGAATGTCGCAGCGGCCATCTTCACCGACGGAAATATATTCCTCAAAATCAGCTATAAATGCGCGGTCCAGCGGCATTTCCTGCAATGCTGTCCAAAAGCGCATCACATCAACTACTGGGTCTCCGGTGATGGAAAATTTTGCATACGTTCCGGCCGGAATTGTCTTGACTACCGTACCTTGCGGCAGATTTTCCGCACAAGATACCTCACAGCATACCGTAATGTCATAGGCGTCTTTTTCATCGCCTGCATAATTTGAGTATACGCCTAACGTTGACTGTGTGGATTTGTTCGGAATGGAAGTATAAACATCCTCTTCAAAGAACGTTTTCCACAGCCCGCCGATTTTAGCGGACATGTCCGCGTCCTGGTCGCAAGTGCGGGCGTTTAGTCCTACTACGGTTTTCTCCGGCAAAGAAACAATTTCATACTTCATAGAAAATACCTCCTGTCAATATTTCGTTCAGGAGGTATTGTACAATACATAATATGACACGGAGTGGAAATTAACGATTTTTTTCTGCCGCGTTTCGATGTTTTTGCCGCAGTGCATTGCGGACGGAAATCGGGTGCAGCACTTCCACCTGTTCGCCAAAAGTCATAAGATACTGATAAATCCAGTCCTCGGGAAGGGACATGTGTGCAGTAATACTGCCGTCCGGCTGAATTGTTACATCATCGCGGGGAATTTCGTCGCACACGCGGAATGCGGCAGCGCTGTCAAATTTCAGTAACACCTTTATGCGCGTTGGGTGATATTCCCAATTTGGCATCGCTGGCACATTGGCTGAACGGTGGTCAAAAAACGTACCGGACAGTGATAAATGATGGATACGGCTTAATTTAAAAAAGCGCGTATCCTGTTTGTCCAGGCAGAAACCAAGCAGATACCATGCTTGCCCTTTGAAGACAATTTTCAGCGGTTCTACCCGGCGGTGGGTCAATTCCCCTTTGCTGCTATAATAGTCGAAACAGACAACCTGGCGATTTAAAATGGAATGCTTCAAAAGATGAAACCGCTCTTGCTCCTCGGCCCGGTCGCTCCAATTGGTAAAATCAACTTCAATCCAATCGGTGTTCGGCGTGTGAAACAGAGCGCCTAGTTTATCCAGAAGCGGCTGCGCTGCGCCATATGGAATGTTTTGCAGTCCGTGAAGGGCGGACAGAATCTCTATTTGTTCTTCTTCGGAGAGAACGGATTTGTTCAGAACATAACCATCCATCAGCCGAATGCCGCCGCCTTTCCCTTTGGCGGTATAGATAGGGATGCCTGCCTGGCATAGCGCCTCAATATCCCGATAGACCGTCCGCTGAGAAATTTCAAACCGCGCTGCGAGTTCTTTGGCAGTCGTCTGCTCCTGATGCATCAGTAAATATACAATTTCAAAAAGTCTGCTGATCTGCATGGGAATTCTCCTTGCTGTACTATGTGGGAATGGCTGTTAGAAGGTTGGCAAGCTGCTCGGGTGTATCGACAATAGCGTCGGCGCCGCTTTGCTCCAATTCTGCTCGTCCGCGAAATCCCCACGAAACGCCTATACTTCGTACACCTGCATTCTGAGCGGTCTGAATATCTACATTGGAATCGCCAACATAGCAGGTATCTGCAACAGTACAGCCCAGTTGCCGCATCATTTGCAGAACAGCTGTGGGATCGGGTTTGCGGGGGACGCCTTCCCGCTGTCCGGCATAGGTGTCCAGATAAGGGCGCAGGGCGAGAGCATCCACAATCAACGAAACAAAAGCGTCTGGTTTGTTGGAAAGCAACCCCATGCGGTATCCCGCGCTGCGCAGGGTATCCAGCATGGAAAGAATGCCGGGATAGGGGCGGGTAGCGTCCAAAAAATGCTGGTGATAATATTGGTTAAAATCTTGCTTTAATTTCGCCTGTTTTTGCGCGTCTCGTGCACTTTCCGGCGCTGCGTCCAGCAGCAGCCGGTTAATGCCTTGCCCTACTAAATACCGATAATCCTCGACCGGATGCATGGGCAATCCGTTGTGCTGCAAGGCGTAGTTGCAGCTGTCTGCCAAATCCTGCAGGGTATCTGCAAGCGTGCCATCTAAATCAAATAAAATCAATTTCATAGGAATCCTCCTTTAGCAGACAAGCGTTGAACCCCACGCGGCGTGTGGTGTTCGACTCTCGTTTGCTTATATGCATCATTATAACTAAAACTATAAGAAAAGTCAAATAGGAGCTTGCAAGAAAGAAGCAGATACAGTATAATAACAAATAGACAAAGACGGGAGGGAAATGGGACATGCAAGGAACAAGAAAAGAATGGGTGGATATGATGCTGCGTGTAGCAGCGCCTGTTTTAGAGCATTTGGCAAACGATACGCTCAAGCAACATATGCCGGTTGAGACGCGGGAAGGAATGCAAAAAGAAAGGGAGCCATTTGCACATTTGGAAGCGTTTGGCCGAACCATCTGTGGAATGGCACCATGGCTTGAGACGCCCTGCAAAGATGTGGAAGAAGAAACGCTGCGGCAGA
>CBCTHD010000279.1:0-3865 GCA_965146615.1 uncultured Clostridia bacterium | reverse complement strand
TTCAGAACAAGCTCGTCGATACAATTACGAAGTACCACGAAATAGATATGGAGCTGCCCGGCAAACAGCCCTGCGCGTATTTTTGTATTATATCCGCGCAGGATTCCAGTTACGAGTTTTTAAGTTCGCTGTTTTTCTCTCTTTTATTTAAGCGACTTACGGACTTTGCAAGACAGCACGGCGACGAGCGCGGCAGACTGCCTGTTACGGTCAATTTTGTGATGGATGAATTTTGCAACTGCGGAAAGCTGCTGGACTTTAAAAAGACGATTTCCGTTGTTCGCTCCTACGGGATTAACTGCCACAGTATTATACAGAGCATAGCGCAGCTTGCCGACCGATACCCAATAAAGGAATGGGAGGAAATTGTAGGAAACTGTGATACACAGCTATTTTTAGGCTGTAACGATACGATGACAAGCGAGTTTATATCCAAACGCTGCGGCAACATCACAATACAGCTTACAAACAGCATGGCGCCGCAGACGCCGCTGTTCTCTCCGATAACAAGAGAGGTAACTGGATATAGGCAAACAAAATCCAATAACACCCGCCCGCTGATGTATCCGGAGGAGGTTCTCCAGCTTGACAACAAAGAATGTCTGCTGCTGATACGGGGACAAAAGCCATTAAAAGGACTTAAAATTATTCCCGAAGAACTGTCTGCTTTTAAAGAACTGGAGTTTACAAGGGTAAGCGATTACATCCCCAAATGGCATGAGGAGGAAAAAATACAGGAAAAGCATTGTCAATACGATCAAATGGAATATGACGCTGATACTACAGAAAATACAGGGCATGAGAAACAAGTCAATTATGAAGTATATAAAAATACAACGCCGAATTTCGGTTCCAATGTAAGAGCGGAGAAAAAAGAGACCGGAGAAAACAATATTCAAATTCCGCTTGACGAAACAATTTTTGATCCTGACAGTTATACCGAAACGGATGCAAACGATATTTTGAATGAATAAACGGAGGTACAAGAAATGAATGTATATAAAATAAACGATGTTATAAGCTGCGAATTTTTGAAGATACCCAAAACCATGTTTGCAAATGAAAACTACCGCCGGCTGTCGTCCGACGCCAAACTTACCTATGCCCTGCTCTATGACAGGTTATCGCTTTCAAAACTCAACGGCTGGATTAACGAAAATGAAGAGGTGTATCTTATTTATACCCGAGAGGAGATTGCAGAGGATTTAGGGATTACATATAAAAAGGCAATATCGGCATTTAAGGAGCTTCTGGCGGCGGAATTGATTGCGGAACAAAGATGCGGCAGGGGTATTCCGAACAAAATATATATTGTAAAGCCCCAGCTTAGTGAAAAGCAGGCAAAAACATATGTAAAGCGTGAAAATTTAAGAACTGCCGTTTCAGCATATCAGAAAGCAGAGCCGGAAATCAACAACTTCAAAAACAGCACATCTGAAGCAGGAAATGAAAAACAAGATGTGCCAAACGGGAATATCAAGAACTTCCCAAACGGCATATCAAGAACTGCCGAACCGGAATATCAAGATGTGCCGAACCGGCATACAAATAAGACTAATAATATAAAGACTTATAACAGTTATACTGAAAATAGTCAGTCTGTCAGCCGCGACAGTTTTCGTTTATACTTGCCCGACAAGGACGAGGACAGACTGACGAACGATATATACAGGCTTGATGAAATTCTGGAACGGTGCGAGCTTGATACCTTTGACAGCGAGGAGCGAAAGATTTTGTATGACGCCATTGAAAGACTGTTTTACAGTAAAACGTTTAAAATCGGCGGCGCGGAGTTGCCGCAGGAAAGGGTACGAAGCAGGCTTTATGAACTGAATGGCAGTATACTCAGAAGCGCACTGGATAATATGCACCGAAACGACCGTAAGATAAAAAACATAACCGGCTATATGATGAGTACCATTTTCAATTGTATTGCCGAGGAATACAGCCTGCTCCATGTCGACCCGTATTTGAATTATCTCAGAGGCACGCGAAGGGAGTGAGGGCAATGTATATGAATCAATACCAAAAGCAAATTGCCCGGCTGATTGAGGAATACGGCTGTTTGACAAAGCGGCAGCTTCTGCTTCTGGTAAACGCGGAGCTTGGAACGCATATTCCGAATCTGGATGGATATATTTCGCAGATGTGCCGTTTTGCGGACTATGAGGAAATTCCCTGTGCAAATGGTACAATACTTGCCGGAAAAGGCAGTGAGCCGGATTTTGACGTCATGCGTTCCGCTGAGGTCATGCTTTGCTTTCTTGATAAAATTGTTTTGCACGGACGAGGGCAAAAACCTGTTACTATCCGCTTATTCATCA
This sequence comes from uncultured Clostridia bacterium, assembly GCA_965146615.1. Classification (GTDB taxonomy): domain Bacteria; phylum Bacillota; class Clostridia; order RUG12999; family RUG12999; genus JAAWTG01. Next base: position 1,541 of record CBCTHD010000279.1, on the reverse strand, counting down.
ATCAGGAACAGAATATGAAGGCGGTTTATATTATCCCTGTAAAAACAGGCGAAGAGCAGGCTTTATCGGCGTTTGCGGCGGATAAATTCAGAAAGGGAAAAAACGAAATTGTCATTTTTCTTTTGGAAAACCGTGAGCAAATGAAGCAAATGAGCGCAAACGGAAAACTCGCTGTTATAGAAAAACACCGCGTTGTGTTTTTCAAAAAGTAAATAAAACTGCCGCTGTCGCCGTCAAATCTTTGGGAGAAGGACGGTGATTTTTTATACCCTTTTTTCGGACGGCAGCGGCGGAAATATATATTTTTTTTATGGGAGGATAAAATCTTATGGAATTTAAAGACTTGAATTTAGCTGAAATGGATAAAAACCTGACCGAGCCGGAAAAAGAGGAATGGCAGGCAATCTATGCGTCCTACCGCAGCGGTTCCATTATAACCGGCGGTGTTGCGGGCGTTGACCTGCACGAATTTAGCCTTGTGCCCAAGGGAAAGAAAAAGGCAGTACCACAGACCGTCAGATGCCTTATTGTGATCAAGTACCGCGTAAAAATCATTATACCGGAACATGAGGTGTTTGTGGAGGATTTTGATTCCGGTTATCATATTTTACATTCGATGTGCGGCGCGTCGGTTGACTATGTAGTTACCTACATAGACCGTGAAGCGGGCTTTGCGGTCGGTTCAAGAAAATTAGCGCTGGAAAAGGCTCGTGCCGTGACGTCAAGACGCAGGCTTCAGGAGGGACAGCTTATCGATGTCAATGTAATTTCAGTCGGCAGAGGCGTTTGTACCGTAAGCTACGGCGGCTATGACATGATGCTGCCGCAGCGCGAGGTGACGTACAGTATTGTGCCGGACCTTCGGGAAATCCTGCACCCGGGCGAGGTACGCAAGGCGGTTATCAAGGAGTATAACAAAGATAAAAAAATCCTGAAGGTATCGGTTAAGGAAACCACGCCTCACCCATTCGACGGAATTGAAACCAGACACCCGCCGAAATCCACAAGAATTGCAACGATTGTAGGCAAATACGGAGGCGGCGTATTCTGCCGGCTGTATGATAATGTGACCGATGTGCTTTGCTCGTACATTTCCATGCAGTACGACGGCGATTTCAAGATTGGAGACACGGTAGAGGTTATCATAACCAGATACAATACAGAGAAAAAACTGGTATATGGCAGGATACTGAGAAAAATGCATTGATGACAGGGCGGCTGTAAGAACCGCTTATGAGCAGCAATGCTTCAAAATAAGACACAGGATACCGACAACGGCAGAAAGCAGGAGATGAAGCGCATACAGAAGCGTTTTCACTTCCTGCTTTTTTGTCAAGTACCTAACTTAATATTTTAATATCCAAATATCGCACAAATGGCTTACAATAAGGCTTTTTGTGTTTTTTAGACGGCAATTAAATCATCTATGATTATATCACGAAACAGCGGAAAAAGCAATATGTTTTATGATGGTATAGAATGATTCTTGTAGGTTTACAATAGATGTGTTACACACCGCCACATTTTGTTATGGCGCAAGC
>CBCTHD010000278.1:0-3890 GCA_965146615.1 uncultured Clostridia bacterium | reverse complement strand
CGTCTCCGCGGCGCGGTGCGGCTTTAATGATTCTGGTATATCCGCCATTTCTCTCTGCATATTTCGGCGCGATTTCGTCAAATAGTTTTACAACCACTTCACGCTTTGTGATAAAACTCAGCGCCTGGCGTTTTGTATGCAAGGTATTTTTCTTTCCGAGTGTAATCATTTTTTCAGCGAGCGAACGAACTTCTTTCGCTTTTGCTTCCGTCGTCACAATTCTTCCGTTTTCCAACAACGATGTCACCAGATTTCTCAGCATCATCATTCTGTGCGCGGTCGGACGACCTAATTTTCTTGTACCTGGCATATCTCTCAAGCCTCCTTTGCGGGTTTATTTCGGAATTTTATTCTTCTTCTCTACTCAGTGACAGACCCAGTGCATGCAGTTTGCTAATGACTTCTTCGAGAGATTTTCGTCCCAGGTTTCGCACTTTGATCATGTCCTCTTCAGTACGGTTGATCAAGTCTTCCACCGTGTTAATCCCTGCCCGTTTTAGGCAGTTATACGCACGAACAGACAAATCTAATTCTTCAATTGTCATCTCCAACACTTTTTCCTTCTTATTATCATCCTTTTCAATGATAATTTCAGTATTCTTCGCGTTGTCAGACAATTCAATGAAGAAACTCAAATAGTCGCTTAAAATCTTTGCACTGATGCTAACCGCCTCATCAGGCGACACAATGCCATTGGTCCACACTTCTATGGTCAGTTTATCATAATCGGTAATTTGTCCCACACGGGTATTTTCCACGACGTAGTTCACTTTGTGAACCGGCGTATAAATGGAATCCATCTGAATCGTACCGATAATGCCGCTGCCCGTTTTATTTTTCTCCGATGGCACGTAACCTCTGCCTTTGTCCACGGTCAAGTCCATGACCAATCTGCCATCGCTGCTTAAGGTCGCGATATGCAAATCTGGATTCAGAATTTCCACGTCAGCATCCGTTTGGATGTCACCCGCACGGACTTCGCCCTCTCCATTCATCTCAACGGAAAGTGTCCGGGGGCCTTCTCCTTCTATCTTCACAACCAACTGTTTCAGATTTAGGATGATTTCGGTCACATCTTCTTTTACGCCATCTATCTTTGATATTTCATGTTGAACGCCTTCTATTTTCACGGAAGTTACCGCCGTCCCTTCCAGGGAGGACAGCATGATTCTACGCAGGGAATTTCCCAGCGTAATGCCATAGCCCCGTTCCAGCGGTTCTACGACGAACTTCCCATAGGTACCGTCCGAACTTAACTCCACCCGCTCGATACGCGGTCTTTCAATTTCTATCATCTTGTAACTCTCCTTATGATGCGAAGCAGAACATTTTCCTTTATGCGTTTTCTCGGGAACCTACGCAGATTACACCAAAAGCGCCATATTCGGCAGGAAAGAGTCTGCCGTTTTTCGCCGTTTCTTCAACATTTCCAATAAGGCCCTCTTCTTTTCCTGAACAGATGTCCGGTCCGCAGCGGCTTCACACCGCCCGCAGCCTTCCTTCCACCATGACCCTATATACACCACTTTACGGGGGCGATATTCGGGCACACATCTGTCATTATCTGCTGTAAAACTCAACAATCAAATGTTCTTCCACCGGGAAGTCAATGTCGTCTCTGCTTGCCGGAGCAGTGATTTTTCCTTCCAGCGTTTCCCGATTCATGTCGATCCACTTGGGTATCAGTCTGTTTGAGTTTCTCTCAACGATTTCCTTCATTCTATCCGCATTCTTGCTGCTTTCTTTCAGCGTAATGACGTCACCGGGTTTCACAAGGTAAGAGGGAATATTCACTCTCTTGCCGTTTACCAATACATGGTTGTGATGCACGATTTGTCTCGCTTCGCGTCTTGTGTTAGCAAGACACATACGGAAAATAACGTTGTCCAGTCTTGATTCCAAGATACTGAGCAGACATTCACCCGTCATGCCGTCCATCTTGGTTGCCATGATATAATATTTTAAGAACTGTTTCTCTAAAACGCCATAGATAAATTTGACTTTTTGCTTTTCATTGAGCTGTATGCCATATTCGCTCTGTTTTTTGCGTCTCTGGCCAGTATTTCTGTTGGAACTCTTGTCATATCCCATTACAGAAGGCTCAATCCCCAGCGTACGGCATCTTTTCAGCACAGGCTGCATGTTCCTAGCCATGTTTCATCCTCCTTACATATCTAATCTCAACTTGATTCGTTACACACGTCTTCTTTTCGGCGGTCTGCAGCCGTTGTGCGGAATCGGCGTCGTATCTTTGATCATAGTGACTTCCAGACCAACTGTCTGCAGCGCACGAATTGCCGCTTCACGACCGGCGCCCGGTCCTTTTACAAAAACTTCAACCGTTTTCAAACCGTGTTCCATTGCAGCGTTCGCTGCGGTTTCCGCCGCCATCTGCGCTGCAAATGGCGTATTTTTACGGGAGCCTCTAAAGCCCAGTCCACCAGCACTTGCCCAGGACAAGGTGTTGCCCGCTGTGTCCGTGATGGTAACAATGGTGTTATTAAAAGTTGAACGGATATGCACCGCACCTTTGTCTACATGTTTTTTCTCACGACGTTTTCTCGTACCTTTTTTTGTAGCCGTTTTTGCCATTTTGTACTATCCCTCCCCACTTATGGTTTTGGTTTATTCAAGTTACACAATTATTTCTTTTTGTTCGCAATGGTCTTTCTGGGACCTTTACGGGTTCTCGCATTGGTTTTGGTCTTCTGACCACGTACCGGCAGACCTTTTCTGTGTCTGATTCCACGGTAGCAACCAATTTCCATCAGGCGTTTGATATTCAGCGCCACTTCGCGGCGCAGGTCACCTTCCACCTGATACTCTTTATCAATTGCAGCACGCAGTTTTGCGATGTCATCTTCAGTCAGGTCTTTGACTCTGACGTCCGGATTGACACCGGTTTCCTTCAGGATTTTCTGTGCGCTCGGTTTCCCGATTCCATAAATATAGGTCAGTCCAATTTCCACACGTTTTTCTCTGGGCAAATCCACTCCGGCAATTCTCGCCATACTTTTGCACCTCCTACTGCATCCAAATTTTATATCTATTTCACTTAAATCACACAAATACTTTTATCAAGCATTTATCAGCCGCTCATGATTCAATATTGAAATATACCAATTCACTTATCCCTGTTTCTGTTTGTGTTTCGGATTTTCACAGATTACCATAACTTTACCTTTCCGTTTGATAATTCTGCATTTTTCACACATGGGTTTTACAGATGGTTTCACCTTCATGTCGGGTACCTCCCTCATCTTCAAAGTATCTGCTTCTACTAATTTGTTTTTTTATTTCGCACGCCAGGTTATTCTTCCTTTGGTCAGGTCATACGGCGACATTTCCACAGTCACTTTATCGCCCGGCAGAATTTTGATGAAATTCATTCTCAATTTGCCGGAGATGTGCGCCAGAATGGTGTGTCCATTTTCCAGCTCCACATGGAACATCGCATTAGGCAGTGTTTCCACTACCGTGCCTTCCAGTTCGATGATATTTTCTTTCGCCAAGGAAACATCCTCCTTTTCAACGTGGCTGGGCATTGCCCAGCAGAGTTCTGATTTTTTTGTCCGTCAAATCGTCTGTTATTGGGATGGTGCTAACCTCCACCAGACGTACGTGCTTCTGCTTTTTTCGTTTCGGTTTTTCTATTTTACGCCGTTTTCCGTCTGCAAGCAGAACATAATCGCCTTCTCGCCGGAGCACCAGAAAATAACCTCCGCTGTCGTGCCCCGCCATCGATTTCACAATGCTTCCGGTTTTGATTTCTAGCATGTTCCATCACCTATCGTTGTGATTTCCGGTTCCTCTTCCGTTATGATAATCGTGTTCTCATAATGGGCAGACAAACTTCCGTCTATTGTAACAACGCTCCACCCATCTTTAAG
>CBCTHD010000277.1:0-3898 GCA_965146615.1 uncultured Clostridia bacterium | reverse complement strand
GAATTGGTGCAACTCATCCAAGATAACGCCGTCAATCTGTTTTAGACGCTCCGCTATATAACTGCTCACAGCATAACGCCGATAAGCGCCCCTCGCAATAAATACCTGGTCGGGATGCTCCATAATCTCCGTAATTTTAGCAAGCACTTTGGGATCTTCGGTCTTGCTTAAATGGGATGATGCAAATTTGCGATACACAAAACCATATCCGCCAATCTTTACCCATTGATTGCTTGACAGCCGTGTATCATTGGGATTAAGAGCAGTCCATAAAGGCATACCGCATTCTTTGCATTTATGATTTTGCGTTGTTTCTTTTTTGAAGAATAGCGAGTCCGCGTTTCGCCAGGCTCCTGTTCCATCACTTTTATCTTCCATTTCAATGATTTCATTACACCAGGGACAAACAAAAGCCTTTTTCATATTAGAATACACAGCGGCAGGTTTTCGCATATACCCGTCCCGCGCACGTTCCTTTGAGATAATGGCATACACCGTTTTCTTACCTTCCACATATTCACGGTGTATCCTGTCAACATCGGCAAGGCTGTGTATCACCTCGGCTTTCGTGTCAGGCAAAGTTTCCTCAATTTCCCGTACCCACTTTTTTGTCACATGGGATGGGCAGAGGATAACATTAAACGCCTTTTTCCCCATTTGGTGCGCCGCAAGAGCAGAGGATCCGATCTTCGTTTTCCCGCTGCCGCATTCCGCTACAATGACTCCGACCTTTGATTTATCCAGCCTGCGTTTAACTGCTTCAGCCACCGCAAGCTGTGCCGGATACAAGCTGTAGCCCACATTCTTTTTCAGGTTTCCGTTAATCCTTTTCAATCCATCACAAATATCTTCTGTAGAAGGATCAAAAAGCGGATTAAAGGATTCCCTTATTCTATTCGCAATCATAATGCCGTACTGATTCAAATACTGCGAAACGGTTTCAATATTTTCAAAACCGCTGCCCGGCACAGAATTCGGAATAGAAATCAGACCTTGTTTGAGTCCGTTGTTTATGATGTACTCCATCTCTTTTTCTTCGTTGTCAAGTTCAAGCATGTACGCGTCAAATCGCTCGCTTGCAGACAATACCTCAAGCTGTACAAGGATTTTCCGTTTAAAACATTCTCCCAGAATATAATCCTTAAATTCCGGGATAAGAGGAATTGCTGTTTTTTTGTCAAGTTCTTCATACAGCGAATCCGTATCGCCTTCCTCGCAGAAGATATACATTTTTCGCTTGGTATCTTTTGACTTTTCTTCCTCTTCATCATTATCCTTTCGCACTTCACTGTTTTCATCATCAAGAGCAAGCATCGTCCCTTCCGCATAAATGCCGTCATGAGTAATGCTTCTCTTGTATTTTGGGTGTCGTGCTTTCAAAATGAGCGTATGCCCTTCAACAACGGTTTCAACTCCCGCATTGTTGTTCAACGCATCAGCTATACCGCGAACAGGTTCGGGGTATCCGCCAAAACGCATAGCGACTAAGTTTCGTTCCTTACTGTTTGCTTTGTGATACACAAGCGTATCGGCATAACATTCTAAGCGGATTTTGCTCTTATCGTCGTGATACACAATGGGGGAAAGTTCTGTCAGCTCCCTGATTTAAAACACCTCGTTTCTGTTGTTTTCCTTTTCATTCATTTACCTCCTTTAAATTAGAGTTTTCTTATGTCCCACAAGGGAACCACCTCCTTCATTTTGGGAAATAAAAAAACACACGCGCAGAACCCTCTAAAGTTCCGTTTGTGTGTTAATCTCCCATATTCTATTTTGTTCTCCGTAAAAATGAAAAAAGCAGGTTTAAGACGTACCTATCCCATAGGATAGAACGTTCTCAAACCTGCTTAACTGCTTACCTTTTTAACTGCTTACCATTTTTACATCTTTATTTTAACATCTGTTCTTTCCTCATTCAATGCCTGGGGAAAAACTTTTCATATTCTTTCACTTGCATTCGCCGTTTTTCAGCGGTTCAAACATACTGCAAATACCATTGTTTAAACAGTGAATATATGTGCAAAAAATACTTTTCTTATCAAGTTCATAGTCCTTTTTACCCGTCTCGCATTTAGGGCATAACTTATCTCTTTCTTCTAACACAATAACGCCCTCCATAAAAAATTCAGGGCAGCCATACTCGCGGCCGCCCTGTCATTGTTAGTTTCTCACGTTCATTTTTCGTAATATCTTGCCATACACAATCTTTTTTTCGTAGTTGTATTTTTTAATTACAACCTCAACGCAATCGCCAACCTTATAATCTCCGTCATATTCCATTGACAGGTATGAACAGAGAACATTAGTAACTCCATCATGGAGCATACAAAATACGCCGCCTTTGTATTTGCCGACGATTGTTGCAATTCTGGTTGCTTTCAGCGGATGACGCATTTCTATGCCGTCAAAGGGATGCGGTGTTGCCTCTTTGATAGAAAGCTTTAATACATTGTCGTCTCGGTTAAATTCCTTTACAACGGCTTTTCTCACTTCGCCCGGATGGATGATTTCTCTCAGATCCTCTACAGAAGAGTAGCAAATCTCTCTTTGCGGCAATACCATATCGTAGCCGTTATAGGAAACCGTGCAGACGCCTTTGCCGACAGACAACACCTTTGCTTCTACAACGCTGTTCACTTTGATTCTATTGTGTGTAGGCGCATTGCGTATTCTTTCAAGCGCCATTTTCCTTGAGGCAACTGCAAAACCTGCCTCACGGTCAACGTGGGTTATCACATACTCGATATTTGCGCCGCACATGGAATGTAGGACATGATAACCTGTGCCAATATCAATGTCAAACACTTCGGTTTCGGGGATAATGACTTTAACACGGTATTTAATAACGATTAAGCAGCGCACCGTTTTAGGCTGCGCTTTTTTCTTGCCTTTTGGCACAATATTAAATTCATGCAAGTCAACACCGATAACGCTGCCGCTGACGATTGACGAACTCTGATAAGAAGCATAGATTGCGTTCCATTCGTCACGCTCTGCTTCGGTTAGATTCTTGTCCATCTCCATAAGGTTTAAATCTTTAAAATCCATTTCGTTGTCCTCCTTGTAAATTTTGTTTATTAAGCTGATACTATCACCGGCAAAAGGGCACAAAAAATCACCGGTCTTTCTCCTTTGGATTCAGCCGATGATAGTATCAGTTGTTATGAATATTGTGTTTAATAAATTTTACCCCGCTTTTTTCAATTACCGCAAACTTATGATTACATGCCGTTTGCATCAGTTTTAGTTGTTCTTTATCCTCCAAAAGAAAAATAGCAACTTCGCATTTTTCATTGCCAAATTTGTCATTGGCAAAGGAAGATACCGCTTTTTCCCGCCCGTTCTGAACCGGTATCACAGAAACCTCTTTGTCATATTCATCCGTTTCGATTATGAAGACGATGCTAATAAAATCTCTGCTTTTCCTGTGATACTGCGCTTTGGGCATAAATGCAAGCAAAACGTCAAAGGACCGGATCATATCATAGTCCGGCTCTGTACCTTTTCGGCATACCGCATCATCTGCGCCAATGGCAACCACTTCATAATCGGCATACCTGCACATTTGATATATGTATCCGTCAATGCTGCTTTTTTGTGTGCGGAACTTAAAATTTATCATTTGCATAAGCTGCCGTTTTAAAAGTGCGCCGTACTCACTCAGTAAATCCCTTATGTATTGCTGATAAGGATTCATATACATAACTATCCCTCCCTTTGCCAACTCCTCAGAGAGTTTAAATACGGGTCAACGTGCAGGAGGCTGTATTCCTCTGTGATACAATTAAAAATGGTACTCATAACATATGCTGTGATGTTTCGTATCGGTTTATCATTTTTATGCAAATTGGCAATGGCCGATTGCAGGATGTTAGCATCAATCTCGTACATCCGGCTT
>CBCTHD010000276.1:0-3907 GCA_965146615.1 uncultured Clostridia bacterium | reverse complement strand
AGCTGTCCTTTAAATTCACTTTTACTTGCCGGATGGATTTCACCTCTGTCCCGAACAATTCCATTCCCGCTTCCAACCTCTCCTCAATAAAATATTCATGCGTTGCCTGCCGATTTTTCGCAATGATTTTAATTCCTTCTGCCATGGTCTTTCCTCTCCGTTTCGCCAATGTCCTGTTTTCTTTTCTTGATTATAGCATACCCTGTATCATTTCGCAAGTATTCTTTTTCCGCAAAATTTCGCAAAAAAAACGGACTGGTCCATAAACCAGTCCCCAAAGCAACAACCGGCTTCCACGAAAGGTCCGCCGATTAAAATGAAAAGATGAGTTTTTGTTTGTGATTCTTTATTATCATATCATAGTATGGCTATTATCTCAAGTATTTTTATGGAATTCGTTCAATTTTCTCCAATTTGAATAAAAATTCTTGTGCATTTTTGTGAGTAACATTCAATGACACTGCACAAATTTCGCCTGCTGTGTAACTGGCATGCAATATGTTTAACATATTTTCTTTTTTTCCAAGCCAAATCGCTACATGTCCCGGCATAAACAGCAAGTCCCCCGGTCGCGCTTGACGGATCAGCGCTAAACGCTCGCCTACTGTCATGTCCTGCTGAAAGGAAACACCGGTACCAATTTGCGCCTGCTGCGCACTGTTGCGCGGCACAAAAATGCCAAAACAGCGGTAAAGCATCATCACCAATGCAGAGCAATCCAGACCGCCGTAGCGCCCTCCCCACTCATACAAATGACCGATTTGCTTTTTTGCCAATGCCACAAATGCCTGTGGTGAAAAACGCAGATACCCTTTTGTCACATCTTCTGTCTTGGCAATGCTAACCGTTCTCCAGCGTGCGCCTCCACGACCTCCCATTGCAGCACGCACCAAATAACGGTTGTCCAATTCCCCCTCCAAGGGTAAATATACGCCCATCGGAAACCATACAGGACCTTGCCCACTACACTCACCCATTGCATGACACCCTGTCACTGTCAAAAACGCTGCATGTCGCAATGCGTCTTTGGGCACGCGCATGATATCTGCCGCTGGAATATAACCACGTGCAAAATAGGTCTCCGCGAGCAACCATTTTCCATTGTCTGACAAGATGCGCACCGGTTCTTGCGCCGGTACACCAGATTCCTGATTTTGATCACATCCCTCCACTTTCTTTTCCTTCCAGGATGCCTTTTTCCGCAGTACCGTATCCCGCAAGGCAACACCAAACTCACCCGGTAGAGCAAAAAATGCCTCCCGCAGCGCTCTTGGGTTCCATGCTTCCGCCGCCATTTCAGCGCCGCTCCGGCAGATGATAATCTACCAGAATGATGTCGTCACCAATTTTTTTAATATTTTCCCAGGGTATGATGTAATCTTTATTTTGCGAAAAAAAATTTGCAATGTGCAGCGGCGCCGGAATGACAATAGAATCAATCTTTCCCTGTTCCAGATTTACTTCCACATCACAAACAAAGCCCAAGCGTTTGCCATCGTCCACATTGATAACTTCTTTATTACGAAAATCGGATGCACGTTTCATGGATGTATTCCTCCTCTTTGCTTAGGCAAACAAAAATCGAATATCGTACGCCGTGCAGGGAAAGTTTTTCATAAATGCAGCGTCAAAGTACCGCTTTTCATACAAAAGTATGCAAAGGTCCCTTTTCCTTGCCTTACAAAAAATTTTTTCCTGCACGGTTCTATGAAGTCCCTGGGAGCAGATTTTTCTGTAGGCAAGGCAAAAATACGCAGGAATACTAGCGTATTTCAAGCATTTTTAACGTAGCATACGGGAAAATCTGCCCCAGGGACCGCATGGTATTCGGCTTTTGTTTGCCCATACAACAGTTTATGAGGACAGGACAAAAAAAAGAACAACATCCGCCTGGTGGATGCTGCTCTTTGCAGTCATTAAATATATTTTTTCATGTGATTCAGTGCACTTTTTTCCAGTCTTGATACCTGCGCCTGACTAATACCGATTTCCTCCGCAACCTCGGTCTGTGTCCGTCCTTGAAAAAAACGCAGATTCAAAATATGTTTTTCCCGCTGATTTAAATGCCGCATTGCCTGTGAAATAGCAATATTCTCAATCCATGATTCATCGGAATTTTTACTGTCCTTCACCTGATCCATGATATAAATGGCGTCGCCTCCGTCGTGATATACCGGTTCAAACAACGATACGGGATCTTGAATGGCATCCAGCGCAAACACTACTTCTTCTTTTGGAATGTCTAATTCTTTTGCAATTTCCTCCACCGTTGGCTCCGTCCCTTTTTCATTGGTCAACCGTTCTTTGACCTGTAGGGACTTATAGGCGGTGTCCCGAATGGAACGGCTGACACGAATGGAATTATTATCCCGCAGATACCGGCGGATTTCCCCAATAATCATGGGAACTGCATAGGTGCTAAACTGCACATTTTGGGACAGGTCAAAATTATCAATCGCTTTGATAAGTCCTACACATCCAACTTGAAACAAATCGTCTACGTTTTCACCGCGCGAGGAAAACCGTTTAATCACACTCAGCACCAGGCGCAAATTCCCTTCTACAAACTCGTCCCGCGCAGCGATATCACCCTGCTTTATACGATGGAACAGTTTCAATTTTTCCTCGTTCGATAAAACAGGAAGCTGCGAAGTATTCACACCGCAGATTTCCACCTTGTTGACCGCCATAATAACACCCTCCTGCCGATGATAATCAGAATCATTTTCTTCTCGCTTTTGACATTCTTATTATCACCTTGCAGGTTTTGTTTTATACTCCTATTCACTGGCAGCATTGTATGCTTTTTCCTTTTTGCCTTTGCTTTTTGGCCGCGAATACCTATATTCCATACGGTTTCACGAGCCTTATCTTTCCTTTGTGGAATTAACAGAAATTTCTATTTTTTTAATTGGGGGCAGCGTCCCGCCATTCAACAAACGACTGGCGTGTTAGCTTAAATTCAATGAGAGATTGTACTCCCACTGAATGGATATATTCCCCTCCACCTCAGATTCGAAAGGCATATCTGGCGTGTCGTTATATTAACTTGCCGATTTCTCGTTTCAGTCTACCAATAATGCGTTTTTCCAACCGTGAAATGTAGGATTGAGAAATGCCAAGCAAATCCGCGACTTCTTTCTGCGTCTTTTCCTCGCCGTTATTCAGACCAAACCGGAGCTCCATAATGGTCTTTTCCCGGTTGTTGAGTTTCCCGATTGCATCATATAACAGCTTTCTGTCCGTTTCATCCTCCAAACCGCGACTGATAATATCGTTTTCCGTTCCCAAAATGTCACACAGTAATAATTCGTTTCCATCCCAATCCGTGTTGAGTGGTTCTTCAATGGAAACTTCTGTCTTGATTTGGTGTGTTTTGCGCAGATGCATCAAAATTTCATTTTCAATACAGCGGGATGCATAGGTTGCCAGCTTAATGTTTCGGTCTGTTTTAAAGGTATTAATTGCTTTAATTAGCCCTATCGCGCCAATGGACACCAAATCCTCTACGCCCACACCACTGGATTCAAATTTCCGCGCAATGTAGACCACAAGCCGCAAATTTCGTTCAATGAGTATCGGCCGTACTTTGTCCGGTTCGCTGTTCAATTTAGATAACAAATAGCTTTCCTCCTCCGGCTCTAACGGCGGTGGCAGAACATCACTGCCGCCGATATAGAACAGGGAGTTATCCTTTTGTTTTCTCTTTACCAGCCATGTATTTAGCTTTTCATATGTATGCCGCATCCATTCTACCAATACGCCCATGCCTTTTGTTCCTCCTATTTTCATCTTATAATAATAGCGACGGATTGACGATTCCACCGCTTCCGTTCGCATGCTTTAGTTTCCCGGGATAAACTGCAATGATGCAGCTGCATTCCCGAAATTCCTGCTGCTGAGAACG
>CBCTHD010000275.1:0-3913 GCA_965146615.1 uncultured Clostridia bacterium | reverse complement strand
GTTGTTGGATAAAGACCCTGAACTCATCTATGGGCTGGTGGAGGAGGAAATTAAGCCGGGTCGGGCGTTTGTAGAACTGCCGCTGGGCGAAGGCGATGTACCTTTCCCGGCCTATTTGGCGGCACTGGAAGAAATCGGCTACGAGGGATATCTCACCATTGAGCGGGAGGTCGGCGACCAGCCGGTAGTGGATATCCAAACGGCGGTTAACTATCTGAAACAGCTGACCGGAAGACAGTGAGGTGAATAGAGGATGGAAAAGATAAAAGTGGGAATCATCGGGGTAGGAAACATTTCTGCTGAGCATATTGCAGCATATCAGAAAAATCCTTATGTAGAGTTGTATGCATTTTGCGACATTAACGAAGCGCAGCTGAAAAAAAGAGCGGGGGAATACGGCGTTAGCCGCACATTTACCAAAAAAGAAGATATGTTGGCGCTGCCGGAATTGGATGCAGTGAGTGTCTGCACATGGAACAGCGCACATGCGGAATGTACGATTGCAGCGCTGGAAGCGGGAAAACATGTGCTTTGTGAAAAACCGATGGCGACGAATGCCGAAGATGCGCTGCGAATGAAGGAAGCGGCGGAGAGAAACGGAAAATTACTCATGATAGGATTTGTGCGGCGGTTTGGAAATGACTGCGCCATATTACAGGATTTTATCAACGATGGCTTTTTTGGCGATCTCTATTATGCAAAAGCAACCTATCTGCGGCGCAACGGCTGCCCGGGCGGATGGTTCGGGGAAAAAGCGCGCTCCGGCGGCGGACCACTGATTGACCTGGGTGTACATGTAATTGATCTGGTGCGCTATTTAATGGGCAATCCCAAACCGGTCTCTGTCTACGGCGCGACATATCAAAAGCTATTTGACCGCCGGGGATTGAAGGACGAAAAGGCCTATGTGTCAGTCAGTAAAACGGACCAGGACGTCTATGATGTGGAAGACCTCGCGTCTGCCATGGTCCGGTTTGACAACGGTGCAGTTTTGTCGGTGGAAGCGTCCTTTAGTTTGAATCTGAAACAGGACAAAGGCGAGATTGAATTGTTCGGCACCAAAGCGGGGGCGAAACTCAGTCCGGAATTGGAGATATTTACGGAAATCAATGACTATATGGCCGATGTGACATTGAAAAAACCGACGGCATTGAGTTTTGACGGGCTGTTTGCAGGGGAAATTAACCACTTTGTAGATTGCGTGCGAAACGGAGCGGATTGCCTTGCGCCGGCAGAGGACGGCGTGCAGCTCATGCGGATTTTGGACGCGATTTACGAATCAGGACGGACGGGACACGAAGTGATACTCTGACAATGATCATATAAGTTTGTTTTCGGGAAACGGACTGTAAAAAAGTCTCTGTTTTCAAAAAAACATCTCCAAAACCATGGGAAATATGGTTCTGGAGTGTCTCCAAAGCGTAGATGAAATTTCATAGTACTCCATTTGTGAATGAGTTCGGTATTGTACCGGACTCATTTCTTTCGTTCAAAGAAAATTTTTTTGAATGTAGGTGGGCGGCTTTCCCTTGTTCCGCTTGCAGTGCGTGTATTGCCTCAGCTTTCTTTCCTCTGAAGATGTACGAGAAACTGGAGTCATTACTAAAGGACAGAAAGTGCATTATCAAAAGCAGGTTTCATTAAGGAAACATATATTTTTAGTAAAAAGGGTACAACGTTCACGATAGCGTAGATGCTGTTCTCACATATCCATATTAACATAGAATTTTTATTCTGCACTATATTTTGGCTCCTTTTTGCCAGAGTTTTCCATAAAATATGCACCGCCAAAAGTATCTGGCTTTTGGGGTGCATATCACTTTCAAATTGGGAATTGGTATTAGCAATTTACCGCAGAAATTTGCAAAGGCTGCTGATAATGCCACAAATCGTATAACTGATGTTTATTCCAGTTCAAATGCGCCGGTATACAGCCTATAATATTGTCCCTTTTGCGCGATGAGTTCGTCGTGGCTTCCACGTTCGATAATTCTTCCGTGGTCCAGAACAATAATAACGTCCGCATTTTTGACGGTGGAAAGCCTGTGCGCAATGACAAACACCGTTCTGCCTTTCATCAGCGCGTCCATGCCGCGCTGCACAATCGCCTCAGTTCTTGTATCAATAGAGGAAGTCGCCTCGTCAAGAATCATTACCGGCGGATCCGCTACCGCGACGCGCGCAATTGATAAAAGCTGCCGCTGCCCTTGGGAAAGATTTGCGCCGTTACCCGAAATATAAGTCTGATACCCCTCCGGCAGTCTTGTGATAAAGCTGTCCGCATCTGCAAGTTTGGCAGCGGCAATACACTCTTCGTCCGTTGCGTCGAGTTTTCCGTATCGTATATTTTCCATTACCGTGCCGGTGAATAGATTGGTGTCCTGCAATACGATACCAAGCGAGCGCCTTAAATCGCTCTTTCGAATTTTGTTGATATTGATACCGTCATAGCGAATTTTACCATCGGCAATGTCATAAAACCGGTTCAGCAAATTGGTAATGGTGGTCTTACCGGCGCCCGTAGCGCCGACAAAAGCCACTTTTTGACCGGGTTTTGCATAAAGAGAGATATTGTGTAAAACGGTTTTCCCTTCTTCATATGCAAAATCTACGTCAAACAGACGGACGTCTCCGGTCAGTTTTGTATAAGTGACAGTTCCAGCGTCCTGATGAGGATGCTTCCACGCCCAAACGTTAGTACGTTCGCTGCATTCGGTCAATACGCCGTCTTTTTCGCGGGCATTGACCAAAGTCACATATCCTGCATCCTGTTCCGGAATTTCATCTACCAATTCAAAAATACGTTCTGCGCCTGCAAGCCCCATGACGACTGCATTTACCTGATTAGACACCTGATTAATATTTCCGGCAAACTGTTTTGTCATGTTCAGAAATGGAACAACGATGCTAATCCCGATGGCGAGTCCGGAAATACTCACATTTGGCGCGCCGGAAATTAGCAGGGCACCGCCCACAATCGCGACAATAACATATAGCACGTTTCCGACGTTATTCAGAATCGGCCCCAGTGTGTTGGCGTATTTGTTGGCACGTTCTGCTTCTGCAAAGAGAGTGTCGTTGAGCTTGTCAAAGTCCGCCTTGCTTTCCTCTTCATGGCAGAATACTTTGATAACCTTTTGTCCATTCATCATTTCTTCCGCAAACCCTTCTACCTTTCCCAGTGCAATCTGTTGGCGAAAAAAGTATTTTGCCGAGCCGCCGCCCAGTTTTTTGGTCACCAAAAGCATAATGATAACACCGGCAACCACAACCAGTGTCAGCCATAGGCAATAGTAAACCATTATACAGAAAATGGTGATAACAGTAACAGCTGAAATCAAAAGCTGCGGGAAACTCTGCGAAATCATTTGCCGCAGTGTGTCAATATCGTTTGTATAGTAACTCATAATGTCGCCGTGATTATGTGTATCAAAATATTGAATCGGCAACCGCTGCATTCCATGAAACATTTTCTCACGCATTTTTTTCAACGTTCCCTGCGTCATCACTGCCATGAGTTGATTATAGGCAACGTTTGCGACAAGCGAGAGAAGGTAGAACAGCGCAAGCAATCCCACAAGGGTAAGGATTCTGCCGCCGATAATGCTCCAATCACCGCTTTGCCAATTGTCCTCCACGGCTGCGATAATGTTCTGCATAAACACCGACGGCAAGGAGGTGACGACGGCGTTAAAAATAATGCACGCAATGGTGACTGGAAGCATAACGGGATAAAATGTGAGAATTGTTTTAAATAATCTGCTGATAATTTTCTTTTTGGTGGTCTTCTTACTCAAGTTCATCCCCCTCCTTATTTTGAGAAGTGTAAATTTCTCTGTAAATTTCATTTTCTGCTAAAAGTGTTTCGTGCGTTCCGATTGCATTGACAGTGCCGCCCTCCATGACGATAATA
>CBCTHD010000274.1:0-3928 GCA_965146615.1 uncultured Clostridia bacterium | reverse complement strand
GCTGGCGCAGCTGGAGGATCTGGATGCGGATCCCTCAAAGGCGTCATAAGAGTAAATAGGTCGCAGCAGCCTTCCGTCAAGCGCGGTTGGCAGATCAGAAGAATATGAAAAAACAAGCATATCGCTATGAGCAGCGATATGCTTGTTTTTTTTCTAAAGAACATAGCTAAACGAAGCTAACACATCCAGATTCCGAATAATGCTGTCGCTTTAGCGAATTTTTCACCCACATGCAATGAAACTCTAAAATATATACTTTTGTGCCCTTACACGGTAGAGGTAATTTTGGGTGTTAAAATATTAAATGGGAGCGGAAAAATTTATGTTACAAACACATTTATGTTTGCGCACTATAGTGAAAAATATGGTAGCCAAAACCGGTGGATACCCTATAAAAGCTAGATCACAGGACAAGTGAATCTATTGATTCATCATGCTGTGCGAAAATGTGAGAAATTAAGAGCCAAAATAAGATTTTGACACTTTACGTAGAAGTGCCGTTTATAGTATAATAAAATAGTATACAAGAACAGAAAAGAAAGGAGGGAGAGCGTTGAACATTTGGCGACAATGGATACGCGGAAAAACAGGACCAAGAGTGATTTTAACGGTCTTGTCCGTTTGTATCTTGTTTGGGTGCGCCGGACCGGCAATCAAGGAGGAAAGAGAGAGCAATAGCATTTATCCACTGCAAACAAATGATACATTGACTTATTGGGTAGAACGAAATGATAATTTGACGGGGTATGCGGACAGCTTGGGAGATACGCCGTTCGCACAGGAATTGGAAAGACAGACTGGTGTTCATGTGCAATACATTCATCCCAGTGTAAAAGGTGCGAATCAGCAGTTTAAGTTATTGATAGCTTCAGGAGATCTTCCCGATATTGTCGAATGGAGTGCGAGCGGACTGCAAGAGGCAGCTTTTGGGAATTACATTATGCGGCTCAACGATGTCATGGAAAAGTGGTCGCCGAATTTGACGCAATATTTAAAGCAGCATCCTGATGTGGGAAAATTGATGCGCACAGATGCAGGGGATTATCTGTTTTATCCGTTTATTCGACAGGAGGAACTGTTACGGGTTTATGCAGGCCCTATGATTCGTGGAGATTGGCTGGAGGAATTGGGGCTGCCAGTGCCAGAGACGATTGATGAATGGTATACGGCGCTTACCCTGATGAAACAGCAAATGGGGGCGGATGCTCCACTGACTTATGACGGAAAACTGTATACGAGCGGCGATTTTTGCGGCGCTTATGGAGAAAAAATGGGGCTGTACGTAGAGGAAGGACAAGTCGTATATGGACCGGCGCGGCCGGGGTATAGAGCGTTTTTAAAGACTTTTCAACAGTGGTATGCGGAAGGGTTGATTGATCCGGATATTGCAAGTGCAGACAATCAGACGATAAAAAGCTACATTACACAGGGGAAGAGTGTTGCGACCGTCACGTTTGCCGGAAATGGAATGGGGCGGTTTAATCCGGTGCTTATGAAAGAAAATCCGGAACAACGCATGGTAGCGGCGCCGCATCCGGTGCTGAACAAGGGAGAAACTCCAAAATTTGGACAGTACAGTCTATCGATTGACGGTTCGGGTGTTGCCATCACGACTGCTTGTAAAAACGTAGAGGTAGCGATGAGATTTTTGGATTTCGGTTACAGTGAGCAGGGAATGCTGGCTTACAATTTCGGTACATTGGGAGAAAGCTATGAAATGATAGATGGAGAACCGGTTTATACGGATAGAATCTTGCATCCGGAGAACGGAGATGTTGCCGGAGCAATCGCACAGTATGCGAGAGCAAACCAGAACGGTCCTGCCATTCAGATGGAGCAGTATCTCATGCAATACTATCAACTGCCGGAGCAAAGAGAAGCGGTTGATATTTGGAAGCGCAGTGACGCCAAAGAGCATGCCCTGCCTTTTTTGGGATATACTGTGGAAGAGAGCCTGGAAGTCACGCAGATACAAGATAATATTACAGCCTATGTCTCAGATATGACGAACCGTTTTATTATGGGACTGGAACCAATAGAAAATTTTGACACAACCTACCTGCAAACGCTGGAGGAAAAGGGACTGACGAGAATGTTGGAAATTTGCCAGCAGGCGTATGAACGATATTTGAAGAGATAGGAGATGGTGGAAATGAAACGAATGTTGTCACTTGCTTTCGTGGTACTAATGGTGTTGTCAAGTCTTCCTGCAATGGCTGCAGAGACGGTGGGGGGAGTGCTGATTTCAAACACCTTTGACAGTGTCGCCACCTACGAAAAACCGGGGGGATGGACGATTAACAACAACGGAAATCCGGCCTATGTGGTGGAAACGGAGGAAGGCGTCAACAAGGCTTTGATGCTGGAGTGCAAAACGTCGGAGATTGTCATGGACTACGCGCTGAGCAGTGCGCCGGTGAACATGGTGAGCGAAGCGGACATCCGCGTGGACAGCTGCGGGGCGGAGTTCAAGGTGTTTTTGCAAAAGGACGGCACGAACGCATTTAACAATTTTTTGTCATTTTACCCGGATGGCACCATCATGGCGATGGACGGGCGGAAACTGGGGAACTGGGCGCCGGAGGAATGGTATCACATTGTGCTGACGCAAAACAGCAAAACGCATCGGAACAGCATTTCCATTAATGGAAAACGCTGCATTTCCGACGCGCTCTATGACAACACGTCCTTTGGCACGCCGACGGTGTTGCGCTTCCAGTTGGGCGCGGGTATAGAGGGCACAAAGGTGTACTTGGACAACGTGCGGGTCTATGATGGCAGCGCGGGGCTGACGGAGGCGGATTTCCCGCGGGAAACCTATAATCCGGAGTCGGGAGAAGCGCCGAGCGAAACGCCGGTGCAGCAGGAACAAAAGGTGACCGATACCGTGTATGCGCTGCAAAACTTTAACAGCGACGAGACAGGCGCGCAGCCGGAAATGTGGAATGTGGAGCAAAAGGACGGCCAAATTTACATAGACGAAGTGCCAAGCAGCAAAGACAAAAGCGTATGCATTGAGCAGGTGAGCCAGGATCCGATGATGGACCTCATGCTGACGCCGGATTCCACGGACATTGTGGTGGAAGCCAAGGTGCGGGCGGAGGACATGAACGTGGTCAAACAGGTGTTTACTATGCGCTCCTCCACGGGACAGTTTGCCGCCGTGTTCAAGTTTGGAACGGACGGGTACATTACGGCGGCGGGTAAGCAGCTGACAAAATACATGAGAAAACGCTGGTATGAGCTGGGCGCGGCCATTCATTTATCCAGCAAAACGATGGACATTTATTTAGGCGGGGAGCTGATGATGGAAAATGTTCCCTTTGACAATGCGGCATTCACCACGCCGGAACGGTTCCGCATTCAGGCAAGCAGTGGGCCGGGTTCCAAGTTTTATGTGGACAACATCCGCGTGTATGCCGGAACAGCGCCCAAAGATCCCTCCACGCTGAAAATGACGGAGGAGAGCGGTGAGTTGGTGAAAAACAGCATTTTTTCAACGGACCAGGCAGCGATTGATAAGGTGACCGGGTCGGTCGCGGTCATTGAAAACCACGGCTATGGTTTTGCCGGAACGCAAAAACGTGAATTGGACGCGCCGCCGTTTGTGGAGAACGGCCGCACCATGATCCCGATCCGGTTCGTGTCAGAAGGCCTGGGCGGACAGGTGGATTGGGCGGAGGAAACCAAAACGGTGACCATTGTCCTGGAGGGCAGGACTATCCGCATGACTGTCGGCACGCCGGAAATCGAGGTGGACGGCGTGAAAACAGCGATAGATGCCGCTCCGGTCCAAGTGGGCGCCCGCACCTATGTGCCGCTGCGGGCGCTGGCAGAGCAGGGCCTGGGGCAAAAGGTTGCCTGGTATGAAAAAGGCAGCATGGCGGTTGTGGGCGACGCGGCGGAGCGCAGCGACAGCGATTTGCAG
>CBCTHD010000273.1:0-3940 GCA_965146615.1 uncultured Clostridia bacterium | reverse complement strand
GGGTATAAGTCTGCTTCTTTGCGAAACATTGTCAAAGCAGCAGGCGTGACAACGGGTGCGTTCTATGGCTACTACGACAGCAAAGAGGACTTGTTTGAAGCACTGGTAGGCGAACACTACAACTTTTTACTGGAACGATTCTGCAAGGCTCAAAAAGAATTTGCTGAAATCCCGCCAGAGGAACAACCCGACAATCTTACTTCTACTTCCGGCGAGTGTATGTATGAAATGCTCTTGTATGCCTATGAACACTTGAATGAATTTAAGCTCATACTTTGCTGTTCGGAGGGAACACGTTTTTCAAAATTGATTGATGAAATGGTGGAAATAGAAACAAAAGGAACACATGATTATTTAGCAGTTCTTGAAAAGATAGGCAGACCTGCTCCCCCCATTGATGAACGGTTGGAGCATATCTTGATTACAGGAATGTTTAATACATTTTTTGAGCTGATTATACATGAAATGCCTCTTGAAGAAGCAAAGCACTATTTGAAGGAAATGAGAGCTTTTTACACCGCCGGGTGGATGAAAATTATGGGGCAATAAAAATGAATAAATTCGTTAGGGCAATCTGCCCTATAATTTTTATACACAGGTTAGTTACTGCTAACTTCACAAGGGCAACACTAACTGAAATGAGGATATTGGAGGACGTTCATTTTGTTCTCGTATCATAAAAAATTTTCAAGGAGGTTTTATCAATGAAAAAACAGTCAAATCTATCAAGACTGATGGGTTATGCCGGAGGGCATAAGATATTGACCTATCTTTCTTGGGTACTGTCTGTAATGAGTGCACTGTTGGCTCTTGTACCTTTTTGGTATATATGGTGTATTATTCACGACATACTGGAGGTTTCCCCGGACTTCTCACAGGCGGAGAATGTCACAGGCTACGGTTGGTCTGCCGTATTGTTTGCAGTTATCTCTATTGTTGTTTACATAGCCGCTTTGATGTGTTCGCATTTGAGCGCGTTCCGGGTTGCCGCTAATATCCGAAAAGAGCTTATGCGCCATATTGCAGCATTGCCGCTCGGAGTAACGGAGAAGTATGGAAGTGGAAAGCTGCGGAGAATAGTAAACGGTTCCAGTGCTGCTACGGAAACGTATCTTGCACACAGGCTTCCCGACAAAGCGGGGGCGATTGCCACACCCATAGGGCTGCTTTTCCTGCTGCTTGCCTTTGACTGGCGGTTAGGACTTTTGAGTCTTGTTCCTGTTGTCCTTGGCTTTCTGATTATGATGAAAATGACAGGAAAAGACATGGAAAAGCGAATGGAACAATATCAAAATGCGCTTGCCGATATGTCAAATGAAGCCGTTGAATATGTGCGGGGCGTACCCGTAGTAAAGACTTTCGGACAGACAATCTTTTCTTTCAAACGCTTCAAAAACGCGATAGACAATTACGAAACATGGGTAATCGCATACACAAAGGGGCTGCGTCTGCCTATGATGTTCTATACAACGGCAATTAACAGTGTATTCGCGTTTCTGATTGCCGGAGGTATTCTCTTTACAAGGGGCGGCGTAACAAATGAACTTCTGTTAAACCTTATTTTCTATATTGTGATTACGCCCGTCATTGGTACGACGCTCACAAAAATTATGTTTATGAGCGAGGACGCAATGATTGTAGGCGACGCAATTAACAGGATTAATGAAGTGCTGAACGAAAAACCATTATCTGAAAGCAGCGTGAATAATATCCCTAAAGATAATGGGATTACATTAGAACACGTTAGTTACAGCTATGACGGAAAGAAAAACGCGCTCAATGATGTATCTCTTTCCATAAAACCGGGGCAGACAGTCGCATTGGTAGGATCGTCCGGCGGCGGCAAGACAACGCTTGCAAATATCGTCACAAGATTTTTTGACCCGCAAAAAGGGCGCGTACTGATAGGGAATATCGACATATGCGACATTCCGAAAGAAACATTGATGAATAAGGTGTCCTTTGTATTTCAGAACAGCCGACTTATCAAAGCGTCCATATTGGAAAATGTGCGTATGGCAAAGCCTGACGCTACACGCGAAGAAATCGCCCATGCTTTGGAAGCTGCACAGTGCTTGGATATTATTGAAAAATTACCGAATGGCATTGATACGGTTGTCGGCGCAAAAGGCGTATATCTGTCCGGCGGCGAACAGCAAAGAATAGCGATTGCCCGCGCGATTTTGAAAAATGCGCCTATCATAATCCTTGATGAAGCGACCGCATTTGCCGACCCCGATAATGAGGTGCGCGTACAGCAGGCTTTATCCGCGCTTTCAAAGGGAAAGACCGTCATTATGATTGCACACAGGTTGTCGTCAATCACAGACGCGGATTGCATTTATGTACTGCAAGACGGTGAAATTGTCGAAAGCGGCACACATAGCGGACTGATAGAAAGAAACGGCATATTTACAAAAATGTGGAAGGATTATTCCGAAGCGGCAGAATGGAAGATTGCAAAGGAGGTAAACGCATGATTAAGACATTGCAAAGACGTTTTGCATTATCAAGACAGGGGGCTGTCGATTTGATAAAAGGCTGTATTGCCTGCGTCGTACAGGATATATCCTTTATGCTCCCTGTGGGATTGCTCTATTACTTTGTCATTGACACCATGAATGGGAACTTGAATGGAAGCCGCATTGCTTTTTATGCGGTTGGTTCTTTGGTTTGCTTATGCCTTATATTTATTGCGACTTGGTTTCAATATAACGCCACTTACTTAGCGACTTATGTGGAAAGCGGGGTAAGGCGTATATCCTTAGCGGAACGGCTACGCAAAATCCCGTTGTCCTTTTTTGGCAAAAAAGACCTTGCGGATTTAACCAATTCTATTATGGGAGACTGTGCTACGCTTGAAACTGCATTCTCCCATTATGTACCCGCATTGGCAGGCTCCCTCATTTCAACAACACTAATTGCAATCTGCCTTTTTGCTTACGACTGGCGAATGGCTCTTGCGGCGGTGTGGGTTTTACCGATTGCATTTACAATCACATTCTTTTCAGCTCGCATACAGGAATACTTTAACTGTAAATCTGTAGCGGCAAATGTCGCGCTTGAAAGCGGTGTACAAGAGTGTATCGAAAGTTTACAGGACTTGAAATCAAACAATGCGGAAGAAAGTTATCTGAAAGGACTTGACAAAAAAATTGACTATGTAGAAAAACGGCACATTATAACAGAACTTGGAACAGCACTTTTTGTTGTTTCTTCAACACTAATATTAAAGTTTGGAATTGCTACGGTTGCGCTTGTAGGCTCTACGCTGCTTATTCGTGGAGAAATTGATATTCCGCTGTTTTTTATGTTCTTGCTTGTAGCTTCAAGGCTTTATGCCCCGCTTGAAGGCGCATTGCAAAATCTTGCTGCGGTAATCTCTACGAAAACGAACATAGACCGCATGAACGAAATCCTTGACCAACCTATTCAGACAGGGGAAAATCAACTGATAAATAAAGGTTATGACATTGTATTCGACCATGTAGGATTTGCTTATAATACTGGGGAAACCGTATTGAAAGATGTGTCTTTTACGGCAAAACAGGGAGAAGTTACCGCTTTAGTCGGACCGTCCGGCGGCGGAAAAACTACGGTGTCGCGTCTTGCCTCGCGGTTTTGGGACATAAACAAAGGGAAGATTACTGTCGGTGGTATGGATATATCGAAAATAGAGCCGGAAACCTTGCTGTCTCTGTACTCTATCGTATTTCAAGATGTGATGCTGTTTAACAACACAATCATGGAGAATATCAGAATAGGCAGAAAGGACGCGACCGACGAAGAAGTAATTGCGGCGGCAAGACTAGCAAATTGTGAAGAATTTGCAGAAAAGCTCCCAGACGGGTATAACAGTATGATTGGTGAAAATGGTTGCGAATTGTCTGGCGGGGACAGGCAGAGAATTTCAATCGCCCGCGCTTTTCTCAAAAATTCC
>CBCTHD010000272.1:0-3943 GCA_965146615.1 uncultured Clostridia bacterium | reverse complement strand
TTTCGACATTGCCTATTTTGATTGACGATCCGTTCCTGCAAAAATATTTAACCAAAGGTGTTATGATTGGTGCAGTAAAAGGATAAAGCCTTTTTGAGATGTACTGCTAAAAAATGAAAAAAGAAACAGCGCGGGAGGTTGCGTTTATTATCTCCCGCGCTGTTTCTCATTTTCATTTAAATTAATTTTTCCATTTTTCTTTTTAAAATTGTCTATACACTCTCGGACTAAATATAAAACTTGACTGTTTGTACTTCTTCCTTCATAATTTGATATATAATGTAATTCTTGTAGTATTTTATTAGGCATTCTGATAGAAATACTTTTTATATCCGCGTTTTTTTGGCGCATCATATTACCCCATTTGCTATAAATTTCGATGGAAACAAAGACCCTGTCAATTTCATTATAAACTAAATGATGTCCTTGTGGAAGCAACGATAAAATGAATTATAATTCGATTGATTGATTTTTTGCAAAAAAATTTGGAGTTTGTTTCCAAAAATGAGGTCAAAAGGCTGTGATGTTATATCGAAAGAAAAAGCGGCACAACAGGTTGTGAATGCGCAAATATTCCTGCAAAGAATGAGAAAGTATATTTTATCTTTAAAAAATGATTGGACAGACCGTTCACAAGGTCACGCTTGACAGAAAATGGGGAATTATGTATAATAAAGTTGTGGATAAATCCACAGGTAGATGAACAGGTTGTTTATGAGGACAGTGTGCCACCCTCTATAGAAAGGGGGTGACGCTAATGGAGTACATAATCATTATTTTAACGTTAATTTTATTATTGATTATTTCCATAAAAAATTAACCGCCCTCCTAGCCAAAGAGTGTAGCGGTTAATTTTAACCTATAAAATTTTTGGCTAACCGTCTTTGTAACGGTACACCTGTCATCTGCTTTTATTATATCACAATTGATAAAAATGTCAATACGTAAATATGTCACTTTATGTTTTTTAAATAAATATCATTTAGACAATTAAATTACCATGTTTTACACTGCATTATATGTGAAATAATGATGAATTTATTGAGGCTTTCAGTCGTTGTAAAAGGGACTGATTTATGATATAATAATGAGCACAGGACAAATACATACAGTTTGAATTGGGGCGTTTTGAAATGAATAAACAAAAATGGAAAGGAAATTCTTTGTTGCTTCTGACCGCGTTGGTTTGGGGCGTTTCCTTTATTTCGCAAAGTAAAGGGGTTGAAACAATCTCGCCGCTCGCTTTTAACGGAATCAGAAGTATGCTCGGCGGGCTTGTGCTGCTTCCGGTGATTGCGCTTTTGGATTTTAACAAAAAAAGAAAAGGGCAACCGATTTATAAAATCAATAAAGAATTGCTTGCGGGCGGGATTGTGTGCGGCGTTTTGCTTTGCCTTGCCAGCACCTTGCAAACCGCGGGCATGGTTTATACGAGTCCGGGAAAAGCAGGATTTATTACAGCCCTTTATATGGTAATTATCCCCATAATAGGACTGCTGACAGGGAAAAAGCCGCGCCCTGTCATTCTGCTTTCCGTTATGATTGCAATCGTCGGTCTATACCTTATGTGTATTGATTCCAAGTTTACAATCAACAAAGGCGACATTATGATTTTTATATGCGCCTTTTTATTTGCCGGACACATACTCGCGGTGGATTATTTTTCCCCGCGTGTCGATGGGGTAAAACTTGCGTGTCTGCAATTTTTCGTTTGCGGAATGATAAATTTGATTTGCATGTTCTTCCTTGAAGTGCCGAAACTCAGCGACATTCTTGATTGCAGCATAGCAATCGGATATTCGGGAATTATGTCCTGCGGCGTTGCGTACACGCTTCAAATTGTGGGACAAAAATATACGGATCCAACTTCTGCGTCGATTTTAATGAGCTTAGAATCTGTGTTTGCTACACTCGCAACGGTGGTTTTGGTCGCCTGCGGATGGCAGCTTACCGGGGGAGCGCTCACTTTGCGAGAGATAATAGGCTGCATTTTTATGTTCGCGGCAATTATTTTAGTACAGCTTCCGGAAAAGAAAAAGGTCTCTATTTCATAAAAAAAGTAAAAGATTGTCATAAAACGTCTTGACAACCTGTTTTGGCTGCGGTATTATAAACTTAATAAGTTCCACCAAAGGCGGTTTTATGTTCTTCACAAAAGAAAATTTGTCTGGAGGAGTTAAAATGAAAAATCGCAGTACAAAAACAGTGTTACTCGGAATTTTGGCAATAATCGTTTTATGCGTCACATCGCTTGCGGTGTTCGCTGCGGGGGAGGAAGCAGAAGAAACAGTAAGCAATTTTTATGCCACCTTTTGGGCGTTGGTTCCGCCACTGGTTGCCATCGGACTTGCGTTGATTACCAAAGAGGTCTACTCGTCGTTGTTTGTTGGGATTGTACTGGGCGGACTATTTTCCGCAAACTGGCATCCCGTCGCGGCGCTTGACAACATCGTCAACGAAGGCGTGATAGCTGCCGTATCCGGCACGGCGGGAATTTTTGTGTTTCTTGTGATATTGGGAGCTATAGTCGCGCTGATCAACAAGGCGGGCGGCTCTGCCGCTTTCGGACGTTGGGCAGAGGTTCATATCAAAAGCCGCGTAGGCGCGATGTTTGCTACCTTCATTCTTGGCGTTTTAATCTTTATTGACGACTACTTTAATTGCTTGACCGTCGGCGGCGTCATGCTTCCGGTGACGGACAGGCACAAAATTTCACGCGCTAAACTTGCCTTTTTGATTGACGCAACGGCAGCGCCTATTTGCATGATTGCGCCTGTTTCTTCATGGGCAGCGGCAGTGTCCGAATTTACAAAGGGGACTGGGTATTCGGGAATTGAGCTTTTTGTGCGCGCGATACCATACAATTTTTATTCGCTTTTGATGATAGTGTTTGTTATTGCTATAACGCTTATGAAGTTTGACTACGGTCCGATGAAACTGCACGAATTTAACGCGATGACAAAGGGCGATCTCTTTACCAGTGGAAAAGAGGAGGTCGCCGAGGCGGACACGGAAAGCGTAAATCCCAAAGGACGTGTGATAGACCTTATCTTGCCTGTTGTCATGCTGGTTATATTTTCTGTAGTAGGACTTATTTATATAGGCGGATTTTTCTCCGGTTCTGACTTTATAACGGCATTTGGTAATACTGATGCGACCGTTGGGCTTCCATGGGGCGCTGTGATTGCATTTGTTTTTACCGTTATCTATCTAATGGCAAGACGAGTGATCACCTTCAAAGAAGCTATGGAATGTATTCCGAAGGGCTTTGTTGCAATGGTACCGGCAATTTTGATTCTCACGTTTGCAACTGCTCTAAAAAATATGACCGGGCTTTTGGGCGCTGCTGAGTTTGTTGAAATGCTAATGGATTCCGCTGCGGTGGGACTGGCGAATTTCCTGCCTGCGATTATCTTCCTGGTGGCTTGCGTACTTGCGTTCTCAACGGGAACGTCATGGGGAACCTTCGGCATTCTGATTCCGATTGTAACGGCGATTTTTGATCCGACGAGCGAACTTTTAATCATCGGTGTTTCAGCTTGTTTGGCGGGGGCTATTTGCGGCGACCATTGTTCGCCTATTTCGGACACAACGATTATGTCCTCGGCGGGCAGCCGCTCAAATCATGTCAACCACGTTTCTACGCAGCTGCCGTATGCGATAACGGTTGCGCTTGTTTCGTTTGTGATATATTTGCTTGCGGCGTTTGTACAAAGCGCGTTTGTCTTGCTTCCCGTAGGAATAATTCTCCTGCTTGCGACACTTTTTGCAATCAAGTACGTCACAAAAGGGAACCAGGTTTCATAAGTCATTGCCGGACGGTGGAATTTCGTGATAGTATAATCGTTAAGAGGCATAGCTTATGCTATGACTCAGACTGTAGACAAAATGAAAAGGAATACGAATATCCGGGGTTTGGAAGGGGTGTCCCCTTCCATCAAAT
>CBCTHD010000271.1:0-3980 GCA_965146615.1 uncultured Clostridia bacterium | reverse complement strand
CACCCATATTTTGCAGGAAGTCAGTGCGATTTGTGACCATGTCGTTATCATCAATAACGGGCGGATTGCGGCGATGGATTCCACAGAAAACCTGGAACGCGGTACAGGGCGCAACGGAAAATTTACGATGCGTGTTGCGGGCGATGAATATCAGGTGAAAAATGCATTGTCCGGCGTGCAGGGCATAAAGTATATGGACGTGTTAGGTATACGCGAACCGGGTACAGTAGATATCTATATTGAATCTGTACCGGAAGTGGATATCCGTAAAGCGTTGTTCGAGCATTTAGCACAGAAAAATCTGGCGATTTATATGATGAAACCGTTTGAAATGACGCTGGAGGACGTGTTCCTGAAAGCGACGAGCGGGGATATAACGGGACCGGCAGAAGAAGAGCCGGCGACGAAGAAAAAAGCAAAGGGGAGTGAAAAGTAATGTCGGCTATTTATAAACGGGAGCTTCGTGCCTACTTTAGCTCTCCAATGGGATATATTATTGTGGCGGCAATTTTAGCGGTTTTAGACATGGGATACTTTATCCTGCTCAATGCGCAGGTGATTGACGTTGGGTTTATGTTGGCGTATCTTAACATTCCCTGTTTGCTTCTCATTCCAATTATGACGATGCGTCTGCTGTCGGAAGAGCGCAACAAAAAAACAGATCAGCTGATTCTAACCTCACCGGTTAGCCTAATGCAAATTGTGCTGGGAAAATATTTTGCAGCCTGTACGGTATTTTTAATTGCAATTGTGATTTCCTTCATTTTTCCAGCAACCTTTTTTCTGTTTGGAGATCCCTCTCTGCCAACGATTATTGGTAACTACCTAGGGTATACCCTGCTGTGGTTCACGATGATTGCCATTGGTCTGTTTATCTCATCCGTAACGGAAAATCAGATGATTTCAGCTGTGCTGACTTGCATCATTTTGGTGTTGATTTACATTTTGGAAATGTTGGTGCCCAGCATCAACATTCCGGTTTTGCAGCCTGTTTTGGAAGGGCTGCTACTATTCAGCCGGTTTAATGATTTTGCTTATGGTATTTTGAACATTACAACGATTGTATATTATTTGAGTTTCATCGCCGTATTCCTGTTTGCCACGGTTCGTGTGCTGGATAAACGGCGGTATAGCTAAGGAGGTGTTGACCTGTGAAAAAAGGAAGATTAAAATACAAAGTGAACGGAACCTTTTTGATGATTGCAGTGTTGGTCGGCGCTGTATTGGTCAACTTGATCCTGGGAGCAGTTGATGCAAGATTTCCGTTGGAAGTGGATTTAACAGAGGAAGATCTATATGAATTTTCGCAGCAGACGACAGATCTGATGAAAGGCTTGGATACGGATATTACGATTTATGCCATTTATAGTGAGGGGAGTATTCCGACACAGGTGGAAAAATATCTGGACCGTTACAAAGCGCTTAGCAGCCATGTAACGGTGACGACGATTGACCCGAATAAAGAGCCGACAAAGGTACAGCAATTTGAAAGAAAAGGCGATACCATCAGCAACGGCAGTCTGATTGTGGAGTGTGGCGACAAATTTAAAATTATTACTTCCAGTCAGATGACGGCGACAGATTTGTTGAACCAGCAGAACCTCGTGTTGGAATCGAGAGTTACCAATGCGGTATATTTTGTGACAGGCAGCGGGGAACAACAGAAGATTTACTTCACGGAAGGACACGGGGAAACGGAAGAAGGACAGTTGCAATCTGCATTGGAAAATGAGGATTATCTCATAGAAACGATCAATTTGTCCATCAGCGACGTGCCGGAGGATGCAGATGCGCTTGTGGTGTTGGCGCCGCAAAAAGATTTCACAGAGGAAGAACGTGACCGTTTAGCGGCTTATATGGAAAGTGGCGGAAATGCAGCGTTTATCTTTACGCCGGGCGTTGAAAAACCGACGCGATTGTGTGCGTATTTGGCGGAATGGGGCATTGAGCCGACGTTTGACCTGGTGGTGGAAGGGGATCAATCCAAAAATCTCATGACGCGGCTAGGTGCAAGTCCGGTACCGGAACTACAAGAGCATGATATTACGACAAACCTGATTTCACAAAAATTAACATACGTGGCATTTCAAACAATGAGTCTCAAGGTCAACGCTACCAACCCGCAGTATGCACAGGTAACATCGTTGTTGAAAACCAGTAGCGACTCCTATGGGAAAGTGAATGTACAATCGGAGACCTCGACTTTTGAAGAGGGAGACGTGATGGGGCCGCTTGATTTAGCGGCAATTGCGGAAAAAGAGCACGACGACGGGACTTATTCCAGACTGTTTGTTTCAGGCTCTGCTTGGGCAGTCGAATATCCCAGCATTTTATCAGAGGCAACATATGCAAACGGTGACTTTACACTCAATGCATTTTCTTGGATGACAGAAAAGCCGTCGGGGCTTAGTATCCGTCCGAAAGTCCTTAATACTGCGACATTGAAAATGACCAATACGCAGGCAACTACGATGATTGTTATTGTGGTACTGATTCCGATTGCGCTTGTAGTCTTCGGTATTATTGTATGGTTCAGGAGGAGATATTTATAATGACAGGAAAAAATAAAACAGTACGCAACGTCGTCATTGGCGTAGCAGCGTTGGTGATATTGGCGGGTGTTTATTTCCTGGTGACCAAATGGCAGCCGGAGCAAGAAGTGGAAGAAACACCGCAGCCGACACAGCAAAAAATTCAGATTTTCCAAGCTGCAACAGCGGATGCGGTGCAGGTGGATATTACGAATAGTGACGGCAATCTGAAATATTATAAAAAAACAGAGAGTGAGACGGTAACAGATACGGACGGGAATGAAACTACAAAAGAAACAGACGTCTGGTATATTGAAGGATACGAAGAAGCAAAATTAACCGCTTCAGAAGTTGAAAGCGCAGTCTCCTCCTTTTCTGACATGAAAGCAGAGATGGAAGTTACCACCGATATGAGTAAAAAAGTAGATTATGGCCTGGAAGAGCCGTCTGCCAAGGCGGTGCTGACGTTGCAAGACGGTACGCAGTATACCATGCTGCTGGGGTCACAAGTGCCGACGAGTGATAATTATTATGCAATGTTGGAAGGAAATGATACCATCTATGTTATTACAAAGTATAAAGCGAATATCATACTCGCAAAGCCGCTGTCCTATAAAACCACTTCCATCGGAAGCGTTACTGTGGACGATTTCCAGAACTTCTCTCTAAGCGAAAACGGGGAAAAGAAAATGGATGTGCGAGTGTTGCAGGAGGGCGAAACGCTCCTCAATGCCAACATGACAAATTATGTGATGACCTATCCGTATTATGAAGCGGTTCGGGCGGAGGAGTTTTCAACCATTCTCAATAGTATAGCAAGCGTCACGGCGAAGGAATTTGTTGCATTTGCGCCGGCAGATCTGTCGGTTTATGGGTTGCGTCAACCGCGCTATGAGCTTTCTCTGTCGGATTCCAAAAATTCCTATCAGATTAAAATTGGGGCAAACGTTCCCAAAGAAGAAGGAGAAACGACGCAGTTGGTTTATGCGATGGCAGAAGGTGATCCTTGCGTATTTACAATGTCAGCGGATATAGTGGATTCCTTGAAAACGGTAGATGCATTCTCGCTGATGGAAAAATTTATACATCTGGTGAATGTATCCAACGTACAGAGTGTTGTCGTGGAAAGTGAGGAAAAAACTTATACGCTGGATGTGGAACATTTTATGGATACAAATGATGTGGGTGAAGAATTCGAAGAACAGAACTACAAAATTAACGGTAAAGACGCAAATCAGAAACGCAGTAAGGCAGTATATCAAAGCATAATAGGACATCTGGCAAGCGGCAGTGCTGCCGGATCGCCGGGACAGATACGCTGTACGATTACGTTCTATTTAACAGACGGGACACAAAGTGTCATGCAGTATGCGGATTATGATGAACGAAATTACACTGTGGTCAAAGATGGTGTACCAAGTGGATTTACCGTACTCAAACAGAGTATTA
>CBCTHD010000270.1:0-3983 GCA_965146615.1 uncultured Clostridia bacterium | reverse complement strand
GATTCAAAATGACACAACATCCATGACGATGGGAGGCGGAGACGTAGCAGCCGGTCTGCTTAATGAGGTTTTGAAATATGCAACTATCTGTGTTGCAACAATTCCAATTTTGATTGTCTATCCGTTTTTGCAGAAATATTTTGCAAAGGGAGTCATGATTGGGGCAGTTAAAGGTTAGAAGAAAAGAGGAGGGTATCTTTGTGAACAATCATAAAAGGGGTCTTGGTATTTTCATGATTGGCGTTGTGCTGCTGTCGATGTTATTGGGTGCTGTACCGGCTATGGCGCAGGAGACGCAGAGCAAGGCAGTATTTGAATTAATATCCTTTGGCATCTTGCCGGAGGGGACGGAAGCGGAAGAAATGGTCACGCGGGAAAAACTAGCAGATATGGTGGCCCGTACGCTGCAGCTGGAGCATGTCGGCAATACGGCGGCGTATTTTCAAGATGTCGATGTTAGTTCAGTGTATTATGACAGTATCGGCGTTGCGGCAGCCCTGGGGATTATGCAGGGGGATGAGACAGGATTGTTTCGACCAAAGGATGCTGTTAGCTATCAGGAAGCGGTGAAAGTATTGGTCTGTATACTGGGATACGATGCCATGGCAAGGTCCAAAGGCGGGTATCCTATGGGCTATTTAGCAGTAGGCGGAGAAATCGGATTGCTGGGCGGCGGTGGAAGTACACAGTCCTTTAATGCACAAAATTTGTACCAGATGTTTTATAATGCTTTGGACATCCCGATCATGGTTCCGATCATTGGAGAAGGCGGGTATGAGATAGACAAGGATGAAACGCTTCGTCAGCAGCTCTCTAACCGTTCAGACGGAACCCTGCATAAGGGGAGCGGTATCGTGGAGGCAAACTACTATTATTATATCAATCAGCCTGTTGCATCAATTGAGGAAGACCAAGTGATGATTGAAGGACGGCTTTATTATGTAGGAACAACCGGCGCGGCTAATTTTGTAGGACAAGAAGTGGAGTTCTATGCAAAAGAGGATGACAACGGCGTGTTTACGTTAATTAGTCTAAAAGCGGCACGCGGAACAAACGTCATGCGAATAACAGATGAGATGTTTGGCGGTATGGATGGGACCACCTTATATTATTATGCGCAGAGCGGCTCCCGGGAAAAGTTGACCATAGCGAACGATTTCGTTTACTTGTACAATCAGGTGCGGCAAATGGAGGCAGTACATAACAATATTGACTTGTTGTCCGGAACTCTAATATTAATTGACAATGACGGGAACCAAACCTATGATGTTGTAATGCGGGAGGAATATGAAACGGTGCGGGTTGATTCTGTCATCAACGGCAGGATGTATTTTCAGGATAATAAAACGGTTGCAGGACAAACCAGTTTATTCATTGACAAAGAGGATTTGGACAAGACGTATTTGTTATATGACGCCCAGGGAACGCCAATGGAAGCAGAGGAAATTCAGGAGGATATGATATTGTCTGTCATGTCCAACGCATATGGAACCTTTTTCCGCATTATCGCGAGTGAAAAAACGATTGAGGGTACAGTGGAAACCATTCGCAGCGAAGAACCGTTGGAACTGGTCATCGACGGGACGGTATATCAGGCAGTCTATGGCGTCGTACCGGATGTGGACGTAGGCGACAGCGTTAAGGTATTTTTAAACGAACGCGGACAAATCGCTGATGTAGACATTCAAACAGGAGCCAATTTGTATGGATATGTTGTGGAAGTGGGACGCGCAGGAGGCATGGGAAACTGGCAGCTAAAGCTCCTGGAGCCGGGAACACTGACCATGCAGTACGACGTAGATGACAGTGACCCGGATAATGTAAAAACAACACCCTACCTAAAGGGGCGTAACGACGGGGTAAAGATTTTAGAGGTTGCCACGGGTGTGAGTGTGGGCGGCAGCAAATATTCCGGTGAACTTAGCATGCTGTTTCAGAATCCGGAAAACCGCACGATTACATATCAGATTAACAGTCAAGGAAAAGTGTCGCGCATTGATTTTCCAGAGCGCATCGGGTCCGGAGACAAACGGAAATATAACGGATATGAACGGCTGTTTGGCGGATTTGACAATGGGGCGTTTGCAACGAATGACAATACCAAGGTGATCTGTGTGCCGGAAACAGCAGTAGAACGCGATGAAGATTATCGGGCAGAGGTAGAAATCAATAATGGATCCCAATATACCATCAGCGGGTATGAACAGCAGAGTGAATACATTGCGGAGCTCGTTGTGATAACCATGCCAATGAAATATGACAATGCAGTAGAAATCAATGAAAACCAGGATAATCTGGTGGTGGTAACCCGCGTGAAATCTATCATAGGCGAAAATGGTGATTCCGTAAAAGAAATCAGTTTTTTGGAGGAGGGGGAAGAGAAAACCTATCGAGTGGCAGATACGGCGCTTTCCGTAGCAAACGGCATGGGGGTAGGAGATGTATTTTACTATACCCTTAATCCTGTAGGAGAAATCGGGAAAATGAAACTGCTGCAAAAATTGCTTCCGCGTCCGGCGCTGCGCAATGAGGGGAGTATGGATACCAGCACTGGAAAGCATATGCTTGGAATATTACATAACATCACATATAAAACGGTTGACGACATAAACAACACTTTTGTGGACAGATTGGAACTTTGGTTTGACGAGACGGGAAGCGAGACGTATACCGTTCAGGTCAATGTTCGCAATACGCCGCCCATTTTCGTAGTCGAGGCATATGCGAAAACCGTCCGCGAGGGAACACGCGAGGATCTGGCAACGGCAATGAGTAACGGATATGCCGTTTATGTCCGCGCTAGTGATTCCAAAATACGCGGCGTTGTATTGGTATCGTATGAATAAAAAAGGAGGATATACCAAATGAAACAGAGAAAAATCCTATCTTGGACGTTGCTCAGTGTTCTGTCGGTTTCTCTGTTTACAGGTATGGCGCCGGTGGCAGCGGAAATGACGCCAGCGGAGGAAGCGGACTACTACAGCTATACCATTGGAAATTTTGTGAGCGGATATGAAGGGTATGCTTATGAAAAAAAGGCTGATTTTGCTTCATTAGAAGAATTACAAGCCTTCCCACCGATCGCAAACGGATCAGGAAATAAATGGGACGGCATCAGCGTGGTAGATGGAAAACCTATCATGAGCAAAGAAAATGATGTCATTGATTTTCTTTTTCCCGACTATGATAACAAGGAAATCGCAAAACCGACAAAGCAAAAATCCTATGCATTGCTGCGCTATTCTTTGTCCAGTCAGGAGACGACGAATTTCCAAAGTTCTCCGGGGCAGACGACAAGACATCAGAACGGAAAAATGGATATTAACCAAAAAGGAACAAGCGGGGCCGTATGGACCAATGTTACGGAAGATATTGCTAATTTTGCCGCAAACGATATTTTGACTATTAAAACGTTCCAGGATGCAACACGGCAAAATTCCGCAAAATTGTTGGAATATACGTTATGGATCAATAACGAAACCCAAAATACAGGATTTGTGAAACAATTGGAAAACGTGAATCCACAGTCTTCTGCCAGCAATCAAAACATCAAAAACTATAATGCAAAAGTACTGGCAGGGAATCAGGGGACGGTCACCATTTATGAATGGGCCAGCTATGATCAGTATGAATATTTGCTGCGGGAAACGGTTCGCAGCGTGGAAACGGAGTTGCTTGGAACAAATTCGTCTCTGCAAAACGTAACGCGGGACTTGAACCTGCCGCAAAATTTAGCGCTAAGTCTGGACAAAGACCATACTGGGAGCGTAACATGGTCGTCCACAAACGAAGCGGTTGTCAATCCGCAAACGGGAGTTGTCACACGGTCAGACACTGGAGATATGCAAGTGACATTGACTGCAGAATACACGGTATCAGGGGAGGAAGGCGAACAAACAAAAACGATTGCGTATCCAATTACGGTTCCGTCTTCAGCAGATATGACACCGGAAGAAGCGGCGTACTACCGTTATACGATTGGG
>CBCTHD010000269.1:0-4007 GCA_965146615.1 uncultured Clostridia bacterium | reverse complement strand
GGGTACCGGCGTCAACGGTATCCACGACGTGGCAGGAGAGCATACCGGTGCTGTTTTGACGCAGATAAGGGATACCGGCTTCGTCAATGTCAAACGGAAACTTGGCGAATTTGTCCAAATCCCGCCCGCTGCGGAAACCAAACAGTGCGACGGTTTCCATTGGCGTATCCTTTGCGAGAATGGAAACGTTAAACCGGCCGGTATGCACAATCATGTCATGCGTAAGGCTGCCTTTATGAATGACGCAAATGAGCCGCTCCGGTTCCGCTGTGATTTGCAACACCGTGTTGACGATACAGCCGTTAATTTTCTGCTTTTCTTTGGCGGAAATGATGTATAGCCCATAGGTCAGACCAAATAATGCTGTTGTGTTCATGAATGGTTTCCCCCTTATGATACATGAATTTGTAAAATAGTATTGCCGAATTAACGGCAGAACATGCATTATTTAGAAATTCAATCCAAAAAGATTGTGGTTTTTCTTGAAATTACCATGCCGTATATGCTATAATAATACTAAACGAATTTGCGGACGATAGAATCAATATAAAATCAAGTGATGAAAACAGAATGGAATGCGGACAATGGAGAGGGCTATGAATTGTTGCCTTTCTTGTCGGTCAAATGACCGGTGCGGAAATTGACGTTTTAAAGAAAAAGTTTACATAAAAGGGGCGGGAGAACCATGTCAATGGATACCATTGTGTTCTTTGGAATTTGTCTGTTAACGGGGATTTGTACATTTATCGTGGCACGCCCGATAAAACCGAAGCGGGCAAACAAGGAGCAGCCGGATAAGTCGCCAAAGAGACTGGAAGGCGGCGGCGGAAACCTGACGTGCGAACAAAAAGAACAATTGATAGAAGTGGACCAGACCATTTGCGTCTATCAGGCGGCGGTGCGCATGGTGCGTGCCGGACGCGGAGAAGAAGCATATGCCGTGCTACGCCAAACCAATGCATATAATACCCGCCCGCAAGAAGGGAAAGAATATTTGATTGTGATGTTGGAAGTGGAAGTGAAGGCCATTCAGTCCGGCACGGGACCAATAAATATTTCACCGTTTGACGTGGAATGCCAGCGTGATAATGGGCAGACATATGGCAGGAAAAGCATTATAACGCCGCGCCCGGCTTTGCGTGGGGCCATACAGCCCGGCATGACGCTGGCAGGGTGGTTGGCATTTGAGATAGATCAAAACGACGACTGTCCACAAATTATTTATGGACAGGATTTTGAAGGCAAGGGCGGCGCGCGCTTTTCTCTGGTCCCAAAGGAGGACTGAGTACCTAAGGCGGTATGGACGGAAGGTCGGCGTAATGGGGACGCTGCTTGAAAGAGAAGTGAGGAAAGGAGAGCCTAAGAAAGGATGGCATTGATGAGCGTATATCAGAAAAAAGCAGTTGGCAAGCGAATCAGGGAGCTACGCATGGAAAAAGGATGGACCAGGGGCAAACTGGCGGAGCAGTTAGAAATCTCTGACCGTTATAGCAGCAGTATTGAACTTGGGCAAAAAGGAATGTCTATTGAAACATTGTTGCGGTTGGCAAGCAGTCTGGATGTCACAACAGATTATATTCTGACAGGGATTGACATGCAACGGGAGTGTCCGAAAACGTATCATAATGCCGTATATTGGTTGGAGCGCTGTCCAATGGAAAAACTTCCGTATCTGGAAGAAATCGTGTTGGCATATCTGTTTTCTCTGGACAAGAATCCGGCAAGCTGTACCGGGCGCAAAAAACTGCCGGAAAATATGCGGTTGCCAAAGAGGAGAAACGAATGGCAATAGTGTATCCATAGAGAGCAGCACATTGTATAGATGTATTTCTGTAGAATGAGCGAACGAGATGTGAATAAAGCAAGCATACCCTTGGTGGAGCGGAGAGATGACAACAATACGGGAACCACAGGGCGTTTATGTACACATTCCGTTTTGCCGCGCGAAATGCGGCTATTGTGATTTCAATTCCTATGCCGGGCTGGAAGAGCTGATGGCGCCTTATGCTGCGGCGGTCTGCACGGAAGCACGGCGGTATGGCGGCGCAGCGGACACCATTTACTTTGGAGGTGGCACGCCGACGCTGCTGCCGCTCAGGGAGATGGAACGCATTTTAAATGTGTTGACAAAGCAGTTTCGTTTGGCGCCGGATACGGAGATAACATTGGAAGCAAATCCGGCGACCTTTGACCGGGCGCAAGCGGCAGCGTACCGTTCTATGGGGTTTAATCGCATGAGCATTGGCGTACAAAGTTTTGACGACGCCTTGCTGCAAAGGCTGGGGCGGTTGCATGATGCCGCGCAGGCGGTACAGGCGGTGGAGGCAGCTGCGGCAGCAGGATTTACAAACCTCAGCATTGATATGATGTATGCTTTGCCGGGGCAGACGCCGGAGGGATTCCGGCGAGATTTGCAGCGCATTTGCAGTCTGCCCGTCACGCACGTATCCGCATATGGACTGAAAGTGGAGAAGGGAACGCCCTTCGCAAGCCAGCAGGTGACCGTGGAAGAAGACGACTATGCGCAAATGTATCAGGAGTTGTGTGCATTGCTGCCCGAAATGGGATTTGCGCAATATGAAATTTCCAACTTCGCCAAGGCGGCAATGGCGTCCCGGCACAATTTAAAGTATTGGCGGCGCGTGCCTTATATCGGTCTTGGCGCGGGAGCGCATTCGTTTGATGGACAGCGGCGTTGGGAAAATGTGCGGGGCGTGGCGGACTATATGGAAGCGGCGGAGCGTTGTGTGGAAGTGGAAGCGCTGAATGAGCAGGATTGCCTGGTGGAAGAACTCATTATGGGAATGCGTCTGACAGCGGGCGTTCCGGAAAATTTGTTCCGACGGTTTCCGAACGGAATGCAGAAGGCGCAGCAATATGTACAGGCAGGATTTTTGCATCGCCTTGATTCCGGACGGCTGGCGTTTACTACCAAAGGATTTTTGGTTTCGAATACGATTTTAGCGTCATTTTTACCATAAACTTGTTTTGAACGCGAAGGGGGCTGTTCTGACGGCTACCATTCGCGGTTTCGTTCGCGGTCGAGCCGCTCCCATTCTTGATATTGCTCTTCAAAATTCTTTTTCATGCGCGTCCGCGCCTGTTCCATGAGTTCTTCATCAATGTCAACGTAAATGCAGTCTATACACATTCCGCGACTGTCCAGTGAGATTTGTCCCAGTTCACATTTGTTGTTCTTCCAATAAATACAGCAGTTGTTTTCACAAAACATAGAAATACATCCTTATAATATAACTCTATTTGTATTACTAATTATATCATAGAAGATAAAATCAGTTATATAACCACTTTAAGTTACACATTAGATTATATAAAATAGTATATATTGTGATATAATATTTACTATAGAGGTGAGGTGTGTGTTTAAGATAAAAAATGAGTTTGGAAACGCAAATATACCAAGAACGATACGATTTACAGAATCCCTGTTTGACAGATTAAATGAAACAGCGCAACGAAATGATATATCATTTAATATGCTGGTATTGCAATGTTGTAAATATGCGTTGGACGACGAAAGTATAGAAGAAGAATCATCTGAATAAAAAGCAAGAAAATAACGTACTAAAATAGTGCGTTATTTTTATATATACCGAGGGTGTGAAAAATGGGAAAATTGCATACTTAATTTGGAAATAATTGTAATATTGTCGAAAAAACGTGAACGGTTTTTGTCAAAATAAGACGCATCAGCGCTTTATCGACAAAAAAGTATAAAACTCAGCCTTGCATTTTTTTGGATTTTTCTTTAAAATATACATGTAACCGAGTAGAGAGAAAAGAATCGGTTATGCAAAAAATTTTTTTACATTATGGAGGGTCGATACCATGAAGGGTACAACTACACAAAAGAGGACCTTATGGCAAAACATGAAGCGGAAAGTGCAGACACTGGTTATTCGGATCGTGCGCAGTTGTATTAGCCGTTATATCGAATGGCGGCTGGACCGCGGTCTACCAATAACAGGCAGTGGATTACGGTATAT
>CBCTHD010000268.1:0-4015 GCA_965146615.1 uncultured Clostridia bacterium | reverse complement strand
TTTGAAAAGGGGTATTCTTACGATAAACAATACTTTGTACCGCGTTAAAGATACATCCGGAAAAAAGAAAACCAAATTAGAATTATCCCCGCCGAAAAGCGAGTCGTCCAAGAGAAATATCCCACTCCCTAATTTTTTAATTGGCAAAATAAAGGCAATGGAACAACGAAGTGGATTTTTTATGAATAACAAAGGAAAATGGATTGACCCAAACGTTTATACACGCAGATATAAAGAGATATTAAGACAGCTTGATATTCCATACCGCAGTTTCCACGCTACCAGACATACCTTTGCAACCCGTGCTTTGGAGATAGGCATGGATATTAAAACGCTGAGTGAAATACTCGGTCATTCAAGTCCGACTGTTACACTGAATATTTATACTCACTCATTGCCGGAGCATAAGAAAAAAGAAATGAACCGGCTGGGAAAGCTGTACAAACCGTCAAAATAGACCGTCAAAATAACGAAAAGGCGCTTAAAATCTTGTTTGCAAAGAGATAAGTAACTAAGTTAGGTACTTACCGACTTTATTTTTGCCGAAAAATAAGTATTTAATCATTTAGACGGTGAATTTTGGAGGTAATTGCAGTGAAAAGTATGGTTAGAAAAAAGTTTGCAGCGGCAGTT
This sequence comes from uncultured Clostridia bacterium, assembly GCA_965146615.1. GTDB lineage: Bacteria > Bacillota > Clostridia > RUG12999 > RUG12999 > JAAWTG01. Next base: position 3,382 of record CBCTHD010000268.1, on the reverse strand, counting down.
TGGTTTGTTTGTATGTTTATGTTACTTCTTGGATGTACTGCTAAAAACATACAGTCTGAAGAACAGTTTGCAGCGGTAGAACTTATTGAAAACAACATAAACAGCCCTGATGATGGCGAAGAAGCAGAATTGTTCAATGAGGGACATACGCTTACAGCGCACTATCTTGACGTAGGACAGGGCGACAGTATATTTATCGAATTGCCCAACAGTGAAACAATGCTGATTGACGCCGGAAATCCGGGAAATGAAAATATTATTTCAGCTTAAAATAGAAAGTGCGGTTTTGTAATATTTGTGTAAAAATAATTGAAAAAATTGTACAGATTTTATATTGATATAATAGTTGGAAAATTGTATAATGTTAGTAAAGTCAAAATAAATAATGAACAGCAGGAGAAACAATTATGACTGCTTTGTTTTGGCACCGCGAGAAAATAAATTTGAACTGACCAATAAAATCAAGGGATTTTCTTGGTCTTTTTTTGTATGGTACGCTTGATTCGTCGCAATACCGGGAGTGCTTCCGATTTTTAGTTTTATAGAATCATCATGGAATCTATAAAAACAGGTTTCAGATAATTTAACAATAGATTGGAGGGAGAGTACAGATGAAACGGTTTACAGGAAAGCTAAGCGACTATCGGGATTGTAGGGCAAAAGTAATGCGGCATTGGTGCGAGCCAATTTTGAATTCTAACGACTTTGATATTACAAAAGAAAAGGAGAAACGGAGCATGAAAAAAAGAATGATTTCACTGATACTGTGTTTTACGATTGGGTTGACTTGCACAGTGTGGATGGCACCAAATGCAGCGGCTGAATCCCAACAGTTAATTTGGGAGGACATAATGCAGGAAAAGGTAACACGCTATGATCAGGACGTTTTTATTGTGACAGATTCAGCAGAAGAGATAGCGGAAAAGCAGGAGGAAATGGAAGAACTGATACAGGAAAAAATGGAAGTGGAAGGGACGGAATATTTGATACAACAACAAACGACAGAAAACGAGCTGAAGCAGCAAATGTCATTGTTGTCAACGACAAGTGGTGAGGATGAAAACTGGGATTGTCCCTATTCCAACGTGGTTGGTGGATATACACTCATAAATCCAACAGAGCGATTATCCATTAATGTAGATTTGAATACAAATCTTAGTGACATCATTACGCAGGCGCAGGGGATGGTATCAGCAGCATGCACTTACGGTTACAGTCCACAAGGCGTGTTCAGATATCGGGATAGTGCAACATCATATCCAATGAAAATTGGCACTTCGGAGATAGAAGAACCAGCATGGTCTATGATATCTATAACGGGATATTCTTTGCCCAATTCATATTTTACAAAGACAGAGCAAGGAATTTACTATGCGAGTAGAGAAGGCTGGACAAAAATTATTTTCCGATATAATGTCTGTGAAATGTATTCCTATTGGGATCCGAATACTAATAATTCTGTGATAGATTATTTTTATTATGATGTCTATATGCCAATGGATGTGTTCATTGGAGATGGAGCAAGCGATGGATTTCGGAAACTATGGTCGGTTGACTATGAAGTGCAAGATTGGTTTTTTAGTTGGTGTAAGGATGTTTTAGGAACCAGTACGATTTGGCCTACATTAGATCATTATACACAGGCGGATGCATGCGATTTTGATTTGGATTTGTTAGATGTTCCTAATATTACATTAAGTACACCAAACACTTACCAGAATAGTCATGGAGGGCAAAAACGATTGCCGAGTATTATGAGTAAATTGGTTTCTCAATACCTTATAATTGATTTGTCGGAGCAGGACATAGCGGGAAAAATTCCACCAGAACTTGCGAATATGGGATATTATTGGTGTAGTTTAAACTTATCCAGAAATAAATTGTGCGGTAATATCCCACCGTTAACCGGAAGTATGGATTTAGATGTAAGTTACAACCAGTTAACAGGATTATATCATGATGCGACAGAATTTAGTAGTTTGAATATTGATGCGAACTTTATTTCTGACATGCAGATTGATTATTATATTCCGAACTATTTAAAAAATGGTTATACCAGTTCGGAGCGGCAATATCACTTAGAGTTAGTGGAAGAGTCGATAGAAATACTTCCAGACATGATGTTGACAACGGAGTATGCAAAAAATTTGACGCAAATTGTTCTGGAAGGCGTTGTGCAAGACTGGGATGTAGCCTCTGAACTAATTTTTGAAATGACGCCAGAAACGGGATTTTCGGAATATTTTGAAGGAACGGTACAAAATGGGTTTATACCAAAAAAATCCGGCAGTACTTCAGTGCAATTGGGATTTACGAAAAACAACTGTGGTATGATGATTGAGTACGGCGATACCACGTCATTGTATAACGTACCTGTCATTAATATTTTGGAGGATACAGATGGCATTTTACGCAAAGGACTTACAGAAGGAGAAACTTTGCAAGTGGTGGTATCCGGCGGAAATCTCCAAAATATTTTAACAAAAACCTTTACCATCACCTATAACGCAAACGATTTAGAATTGCTTGACGCCTACGCGCCGACGTTATTGGCAGATACAGCGATAGGCATGGTACCCGGAAGTAATATGACCATTACGGAAATCACACCGGGAACGTTAAAATTCACGCTGACGCCTACTATGGGAACCTATACCTATTGGAACGGTGTTGCAACGGTGCTGAAATTCCGTGCGAAACGCAGTATCACGACCACCATTGCACTATCATAACAGAAGGAGGAGTGAACCATATGAAAAAGCATAAAAAAAGTATCATAATCACCGCATGTATCTTGGTCGCAGCAGCCGTCACCGCAGCGGCGGCGGGAACATACAGTGCGCTGACACAGCCGCAGGCACAGCAGCCGGGTACGCAGCTCACAGCAGTGCGCAGCGCAGCAGTAGGCGAACTGAACGACCCTATCTATACCTATCTGGCGCAGCACTATTCCGGCGTAGAACTGTATACACAAGTGGATGAATATGCTTTGTTTAAAGTGTCGCAGCAGCCGACGTCAGAGGAAATTACATACATGGCAAATCTCTTAAATAGCGGCAGTCCCTTGAAAGCAGTGCTGGACGCCTATCGTTTTTGGAGCACTACCAATGCGAACCTTTCCCTAATTGGACAGCTTACCGCTGGATACCAACCGGAGTTTGCAGAGGTGTCCTATTGGGCGGAAGACGTATATGACGCCATTACCAACAATACCGATGCACTATCTACAGAAGAAGTTACAACATATATGCAGCAAGGTATGAGCAGTGATGAGATTCTTTTGGCGAATGAATTATCGCGCAAAAATGTGTATACCATTCAGCAAATTCTGACCAAACGTCAGCAGGAGGAAAGCTGGTTTGACATCATTTCAGATATTTAT
>CBCTHD010000267.1:0-4017 GCA_965146615.1 uncultured Clostridia bacterium | reverse complement strand
CAAAGGAAGCGCTCTGCCCGGAATTCGGAACGGTGACACTGATAGATAACGATGACGATGGTTTGGTAGATGTGATTCAAGTGATGGAATACCGCATTATACAGGTTTCCGGAATATCGAAAAGTTCTTATACCATAACCGATAAGCTGGGCGGAGATTCCATAGAATTGAATCCACAGAATACGGATTACGATTTTGTTATCACAAAAAACGGCACGCCACTTGCATTTGAATCCATTGCTGTGGGAGACATTATCTCGTATGCACAATCGGAGGGCAACAAAAAAGAGATCAAATATGTAAACGTTTCCTCTCAAACGGTAACGGGTGTACTGGAAACAATTGGAGACGATACACTGATAATCAGCGGGCAGGAATATCCGGTTGACGATAGTCTGATAAGCAGTCTATCCGTCGGGGAAGAAGGGGAATATTATCTTGACTTTACCGGTCGGGTCGTAGCCAAAAAGAGTACAGCAGATGTAGTTTATGGATACTTAAATGAATTGTACATGGAGTCATTCGGAACAGTACAAGCGCAGATTTTTACCGAAAATAATCGGTGGGTAATTCTCGATTTGAACAGTAAAATTCAATTTAACGGTACAAACGGGTATGCAAGTACAGCGTTTTACCAGTACTGCGCCAGCATGGAAGACTACCGCCAACTGATTACCTATACGGTGAATGCGGATGGAAAAATTAACCGTATCGATTTTGCGCAGAGTTTTCCGGCATATTCTGAGGAAGAGGAAGCTGCTATAGACGGGAATCTATTCCGTCTGTCATACACAAGCGCTTCTGAGTATTATCGAAGCGGGCTAAAAAGCCTTGGGAATTCTATTTGTCTTAATGACTCCACTAAAATTTTTGTAATTCCTAAACAGGAGGCGGGAATTGAACCGGATTTGGATGACTTTTCGGTACAATCATTGAGAGATATGGTAAGTGACCAAAGATACTATAATGTTTACGCATATGATATGGATGAAGCGCGATACGCGAAGGCTATTCTCTTATTGGACAATGAAAAAACGATCAGCAGAAGAAGCAATGTGATGATAGTAAAAAGTATATGGCAAGCAATTGGAGAGGATGGCAGCACAGTAGACGCAATAGAGGGGTTATATAACGGCTCCATCATCAAAGTATATACCAGGGATAAGGGGGTTCTGGCGGATTTGCCAACGCTGGGAAAAGGAGACATCATTCAGTTTTCTATGGACGCAAGCGGTAATGTTAGCATGGTAGATTTGTGCTGTGACTACACCAAAAATGCAGAGATGCCAGAGGTGTTAGTGGGAAGCCTATATGCGAGCGGAACACTTATCGGCGGTGAAGTGTACTACATTGATCACCAAAATCAAAGAATCCTGTTAAATCAAGGCACTGGAAAGTTCATTATGGGTGCGAGTACTTCTGTAAAAGTATATGTATATGACACGCAAGAGGAAGAAATAACGGTTGGCGAATTTTCTGATATAGAAAAAGGAATGTATGTGTTTTCCAGAGTGTCATATTATTTGGCAAGTGAGATTGTTGTTTACAAATGATAACTGCAACATAGAAGCAGGACTTGCTGCTTCAAGTGCACGGAAATTAAAAAAATACCGCCCACAGCTTTGGGGGCGGTATTTTTTGATTATGGTACGCCCGACGCGATTCGAACGCACGACCTTCAGAGTCGGAGTCTGACACTCTATCCAGCTGAGCTACGGGCGCATATGAAAATGCGTATATAAGCAGTCAAACATAGAAAGACAAAAGGCATATCGGCAACCCTTTGTTTTACTTATGATATAAGAAAGCAATCAAATACTTTCCATGCTTTACAACGCTCCTCTTATTTTACCATGGATGATTTCAATAGTCAAGAGGTTCCGTCAAATTTTTGCAGAAATTTTGGAACAGAAATAAATATCCTGAAAAGCACTTGACAACTAATAGAAAATGTTGTATATTAGTAATGTACTAAATTACTAAATTACTAAACTAGTGAAGGAGGAGAAACATGAAGATACCAGCAACATTAAAACATAAACCCGTCATTGTATCGGAAAATTATGAAGAAATTGATGGACGGATGGCGGGAAATTCCGATGCCAAAGGACTATCGATTGGACTTGCGCAGTGGAATGACCGTGGAAAGGTTGATGTTTCTGCTAAAATATGGCGTTATACTGGGGAAAAATGGTCCAGACAATCGGAAGAAATGCCATTACATCGCGTGCTGGACTTGGCAATTCTAATTTGTAGGACGAAACGGTATTTTCGGGAAGAGGCCTATCGGTATGACAAATTATACAATGAACAGCAACCACAGCTTGATCGAATTGGTTTGCAGGGGAGCGCCATGAATGTGGCAGTCTGTGAGGACAATCCAATGCTGGAAGAGGACATTAAACTCGTGTCTGAGGTGATGGGAAAAGATGACGAGATGATTAGCGAACGGCTTTATGCTTTGGGTAGATTGCTTAAAGACATGGGGTATGTCAGACCATAAAGGAGGAGTTTACGATGGAACTTACGCTGAAAGAGCTTTCCCGAGAGGAATTGCCGGAAGCGATAAAAATTTGGAATGATGTAGTAGCAGCGGCGGACAGTTTTCCGGGCGACCAAATATTGAGCGAGGAGGAAGCATGGGAAATGTTTTCCCAGCAGACCAAAACCGTATGTGCCCTGCTTGAAGGTGAAGTGGTTGGCGTGTATATTTTACACCCGAACAATATTGGTAGATGTGGGCACATTGCCAACGCTTCCTATGCGGTAAAAAGAGAGTGCCGCGGCATGGGAATCGGCAGACAGTTGGTGACGGATTGCTTGGAACAAGCTAAAAAATGCGGCTTCAAAGGATTACAGTTTAATGCAGTGGTGTGCACGAATTACAGTGCAATTGCGCTTTATTTAAAATTAGGCTTCTCTATTTTGGGCACTGTGAAAAATGGCTATCGTCTGGGAGACGGTTCCTATACAGATACGCTTATTTTTTTGAAAAGCTGGTAAAAACAAAGAACTTTCCCACCCGCCGCCGCAGTTCATGGGAAAGTTCTTTTAGCATATCAAAAAAGACGCGCCGCAGTGGAAGAAAATTTCACATTGCAGCGCGCCCACTTATTTCAGTATCAATATCAAAAATATGACCGCGTTTTCTGTCTGCATAACGAGCGAACATTTTTTGTCACATTTATAATATTTTGCTCAAAAACGATTTGGTGCGGTCATTTTGAGGACGACTGAAAATCCCGTCCGGCGTTCCTTGTTCAATGATGGTTCCTTCGTCCATAAATAAAACGCGGCTTGCAACCTCGCGTGCAAAGCCCATTTCGTGCGTCACCACAACCATTGTCATGCCTTCCGCGGCAAGCTGTTTCATGACCGCCAGTACTTCGCCCACCATCTCAGGATCCAGTGCGGAGGTCGGTTCGTCAAACAACATAATTTCCGGGTTCATTGCCAGCGCCCGCGCAATACCGACGCGTTGCTGCTGCCCACCAGAGAGCTGCTTGGGATAGGCATGAATTTTGTCGCCCAAGCCAACGCGTTGGAGTAATTCGATTGCTTTCTGCTCTGCCTCAGCCTTGGAAAGAAGTTTCAATTTCGTTGGCGCGAGGGTGAGATTTTTTAAAACGGTTAAATGGGGAAACAAATTAAAATGCTGGAATACCATACCCATTTTTTGACGCACGTGGTTAATGTTGACCCGACGGTCTGTAATACATTCCCCATCAACATATATTTTACCTTCGGAGGGGATTTCGAGAAGGTTTAGGCAACGGAGAAACGTGGATTTTCCGGAGCCAGAGGGACCGATAACAACAACTTTTTCTCCTTGTTGAATGGTTTCGTTAATGCCGCGGAGGACGTGGTTGTCGCCAAAGCGTTTGTGTAGATTTTCAACGGTTATCACTTGCTCTCATCCTCCTTTCCAAATATCCGAAGAGTTTCGATAGAATGGTCGTAATAATCAAATACATCAGCGCCGCTGTGATGAGCGGGAAAAACGCATCAAACGTCCGA
>CBCTHD010000266.1:0-4053 GCA_965146615.1 uncultured Clostridia bacterium | reverse complement strand
GGCAGACCGCGCATGTGCCAGAGAACTTGTGAAATCATTCATTTGAGATGAAATGGATAGACCTGCCGCTCGGGGCGGCTGTGGAAAGGAATGTGGGGAAAGATGAAGAAATTAATGTTAGGCAACGCGGCGATTGCCCGTGGGGCGTATGAAGCGGGCGTGACGGTGGTATCCTCGTACCCAGGCACACCCAGCACAGAAATCACGGAATTTGCTTCCAAATACGATGAACTATACTGCGAATGGGCACCCAATGAAAAAGTAGCGGTAGAGGTGGCAACCGGCGCGGCCATTACCGGTGCGCGGTCACTATCCGCTATGAAGCACGTTGGTATGAACGTTGCGGCGGATCCAATGTTTACAGCATCCTACACCGGCGTTAACGGAGGCATGGTGATTGTGGTTGCGGACGATCCTGGTATGCACAGTTCCCAGAACGAGCAGGACAGTCGTAATTATGCGAAGGCAGCAAAACTACCCATGCTGGAGCCTGCTGACAGCGGGGAATGTAAAGCATTTGTAAAACGGGCCTATGAACTGAGTGAGCAGTTTGACACGCCGGTGATTGTGCGGCTGACAACCCGCGTCGCGCATTCCCAGAGTTTGGTGGAGGAAGAGCCGCGCGTGGAAGTGGGCGTGCGGGAATACACCAAAAATATTGCGAAAAACGTCATGATGCCCGCTATGGCAAAAGGGCGGCATGTGTTTGTGGAACAGCGTATGCGAGACCTTTCAGTCTATGCGGAAACAAGTGAATTGAATACCGTAGAATATAAAAGTAAAAAAGTCGGCATTATTACCTCCGGCATTGCTTACCAGTACGCAAAAGAGGCGGCGCCGGATGCATCATTTTTGAAACTTGGCATGGTATACCCGCTGCCGGAGAAGGCCATCCGGGAATTTGCGCAAAATGTGGAACAGGTTTATGTTATTGAGGAACTCGATCCGTTTTTGGAAGAATTTTGCCGCTCTATCGGTGTGAATGTGATAGGAAAAGAGAAATTTACACTGCTGGGTGAATATACACCGGAACTTATACGTGCCGGTATGGAAAACCGTGCGCCGCAACGGTTTGAGGCAGCACAGGTACCTGTCCGTCCGCCGGTGATGTGCCCGGGTTGTCCGCACCGCGGTATCTTCTATGTGCTGAGCAAGCTGAACTTGCATGTTAGCGGAGACATTGGCTGTTACACACTGGGCGCAGCGGCGCCGCTGAAGGCGATTGACGTTTGTGTCTGTATGGGCGCGAGCATTAGCGGGCTGCACGGCATGGAAAAAGCCAATGGTCGGGCATTTGGGAAAAAAGCGGTTGCGGTCATTGGGGATTCTACCTTTATGCACTCCGGCATTACCGGGCTGATTGACATTGTCTACAACAAAGGTGCGTCCACGGTGATTATATTGGACAACGCCATCACAGGCATGACGGGGCACCAGCCCAACCCAACGACGGGATATACCATCCGCGGCGAAGAAACCCGCCGCGTAGATATGGAACTGCTGGCAAAAGCAATCGGCGTAGAACGTGTCCGCGTGGTAGACCCATTTGACGTGGAAGCGGTGGAACAGGCTGTGAGAGAGGAGACGGAAGCAGATGTGCCGTCCGTTATCATTGCACGCCGTCCCTGCGCGCTGCTGAAATATGTCGATTATGGAAAACCGTGTGAAATCAAAACAGACGCCTGCAAAGGCTGCAAAATGTGCATGAAAATCGGATGTCCCGCCATTACGTTTGCGGACGGTAAAGCGAAAATTGACCCAACACAGTGTAACGGCTGCGGGCTATGCATGAATATTTGTAAATTCGGCGCGATTGAAAAAATGCAGTAATGGTAAATGCCGCGCGGAAACATGAGCGGCGGAGGGGAGAGAACAGTGATGGTAACAAAAATTATGATAGTCGGTGTCGGCGGACAGGGAACGCTGCTGGCGAGCCGCGTCATTGGAAATACGGTTACGGCGGAAGGATATGACGTCAAGGTGTCGGAAGTACATGGAATGAGCCAACGCGGCGGAAGCGTTGTGACTTATGTAAAATATGGCGACAAAGTCTATTCCCCAATTGTGGCGGAGGGCGAAGCGGATATTATTTTGGCATTTGAAAGCCTGGAGGCGCTGCGTTGGGTGCATTATTTGAAGGAAGGCGGACAGCTGATTGTTAATACACAAGAAATTGACCCCATGCCGGTGATTACCGGAGCGGAGGAATACCCGTTTGACATTTTGGAACAGTTAGAACAGAGAAATGTAAATGTGACGGCAGTGGATGCACTGACCATTGCGGAAGGGTTGGGCAATACCAAAGCGGTCAATGTGGTGCTGCTGGGCGTGCTGGCGAAACACAGCAACATTGAAAAAGAAAAATGGAGGGAAGCGGTGCGCAGTACCGTTCCGGCGAAATTCCTGGAATTGAACCTTGCGGCTTTTGAAGAGGGGTATACCTGTACAGAATAAAAAAGGAGGCGGAAATGATGTTAAAACAAGTATCTGTTTTTATTGAGAACAAACGCGGACGATTGACTGATGTCGTGCAGCAGCTGGGAAATGGCGGAATCAACATTCGTGCAATGTCGTTGGCGGACACGGCGGATTATGGGATTTTGCGCTTGATTGTGAGCGACCCGCAAAAAGCGGCGGAACTGCTGAAGGAAAAACAATACACGGTGAAAATTACCGATGTACTGGCAATCGAGATTCCGGACGAACCGGGTGCATTGGCAGAAGCGTTGCGTGTTATCCGTGATTCAGAATTTACCGTTGAATATATGTATGCCTTTTTGGGAAACCGTGAACAAGGAGCAATGGTCACTTTTAAGTGTGACGATACAGAAAAGGTGGCAGAATTGCTGAAACAAAATAACGTAACGGTTGTGGATGAAGAAATGGTGTATGAATTATGATGGATACAGAGCAATATCTGAAACGGGAATTCGGTTTGTCGCAGCGGGTGCTGGATATTGAGCGTGCAGTGACAGAAAAAATTGCGCCGCGTCTGCGGGAGTTGGAAGCGGCGCGGGAATTTCATCAGATTCGCGTTCTGAACGGTTTTCGCAGCAATGCAATTCGAGAACAGCATTTTTTAGGGACGACCGGTTATGGGTATGATGATTTGGGACGGGAAGCCATTGACGCGCTCTATGCAGATGTATTCGGCGCGGAAGACGCGCTGGTGCGCATGAACATTGTTTCCGGTACCCACGCGCTGTCCCTGTGTCTGTTCGGCGTACTGCGCCCGGGCGATAAGCTGGTTTCCGTGACGGGAGATCCATATGATACGCTGGCGGGAGTGATTGCCGCCGAAGGACAGGGCAGCTTGAAAGATTTTGGCGTTTCCTACGGCAAAGTGCCGCTGTTGCCGGACGGCACGCCGGACTTAGACGGTATCCGCCGGGCAATCACACCAGAGGTGGGCGCGGCGCTGATTCAGCGTTCCAAGGGTTACGAATGGCGGGAAACGTTGTCCGTTGCACAAATCGGGGAAATTATCCGCACGGTCAAGGATGTGAATCCCCAGACGGTTTGTATTGTGGACAATTGCTATGGAGAGTTTACGGAGGAAATGGAACCCACGGCAGTCGGCGCGGATTTGATGGCGGGCAGCCTGATTAAAAATCCAGGCGGCGGCTTGGCGCGCGGCGGGGCATATCTTGCCGGCAAAAAGAAATATATTGATTTAGCGGCATATAAACTCAACTGCATTGGACAGGGGAAAGAAATCGGTCCGACATTTGGTTTCAACCGGGAAATTCTGCAAGGATTTTTTATGGCGCCGCATGTGACATGTGAAGCGCTGAAAGCGGCGGTGTTCTGTGCGGGTGCATTTGAGGAATTGGGCTACGACGTTTGTCCGGGCTGGAACAGCCCGCGCGGAGACATCATTCAGGCGATACGTTTTGGCAGCAAAGAAGCGCTGATTGCATTTTGTCAGGGGATTCAAAAAGGCGCGCCGATTGATTCGTTTGTACAGCCGGAGCCTTGGGATATGCCGGGCTATGATTGCCAGGTCATTATGGCGGCGGGTGCGTTCACGCAGGGCGCAACAACGGAGCTCAG
>CBCTHD010000265.1:0-4068 GCA_965146615.1 uncultured Clostridia bacterium | reverse complement strand
TACCATCGGTCTTAACATTGTGAAAATGAGCGGCTTTCATCGGTGGAATGAAAAAGGGAGGTGTACCATACCGTAGTTACTTCAAAAGAGAGATAAATAGACAGAAAAAGACCATGCGCAAGCTGTGAGAAAATAAAGCAGACGCGCGTCCGGGTCTTAGGCAGATAATAGGGACAAGGAGAGAAAGCATAAAAGGGCTTTCTCACTTGTCCTTTTTCTTTTATTTTCGAACAAGTGTTACAAGGATAATGTACTGTGTTTAGAAGAGCCGAAAATACTTTTTTGATACATTTTATACCGGGAAAACAGAAAATCTGTGAAAATGGTGATTGTATAAAAAATGAAAGATTGATTTGAGAAAATAAGGGTGTTACCATAATAATATACCCTAAAATTTTACAAAATGATGGGAGAACGGGGTGATGTGTTTGAAAAAGAAGTGGAGGGTCACAGCAACGCTGCCACTTTTATTGATTATGCTATTTACTTCATGTGGTTCACAGCAAGGAAAAAGTGAAATGGGGGAGATAGGGCGTGTCACAACGCCGGATACTTATCCATAACAAACAGAGGAGAAGATTACCTGGTGGGTACAGCTGCATGAGTTGGTTGCAGGCAGTTATAAAAGCCTGAACGATACACCGTTTGCGCAGGCGCTATGTGAGCAGACGGGCGTTGCCATTGAGTTCATTCATGCGCCGCAGGGAGAGGAGCATGAACGGCTGGATTTGATGATTGCCTCCGATACAATGCCGGACATTGTGGAATATAACTGGGCAAGTGGATACATCGGTGGGATTAGTCAAGCGATTTACGATGGGCTATGAGCTTGTTTTATACGGAGCTGGAGACATTGGAGAGCGATCAAGCTATCAAGATAAAACAAACTGCATATGAACGCTAATCAACAGTTAGATAAAAAAAGGAAACGGTGGTAGGTGAATGTATAAGCAGAGGGCAAAGTACAAATGGTTTATTTCTTACTTGTTGATTTTGTGTATTCCAATCAGTTTGTGCATTGCACTCTGGTTTAATATGCAAATATTAATCAATGAGGAACGGATTGTTGAGGGTAGATTTCAGGCGGAGAATTTGATGCTACAGATAGAGATGGTGGCGAAAGAAAATGAAATCATCACAAAATATATTGAAAATGAAGAAACGCTGAAAGCTGCCTGTGCGCTTAATGTGGTAAAGAGCGAGGAGGACCGAGAGAAGCTCCAGCAGCTGTCAGAGGTCGTGGCGCAATATTCAGTTGGTATGGAGGAAAGCACACTATATATCTATCTACGGCGCACTGATATGGTTGTAACGGCAGAAGGCTATTGGGATTCGTATGAATACTGGAAAAGGTTTTATAAGAGCAATGGCATGAGTTACTATGAATGGAAAAATGATATTAGAGAGAATGTAAAGATGGGCTATACGTTATATTCCATGCTGTTTTACGACAAAAATGAAATTGCACATCGATACCTTGTACACGCAACAATGGTACAGAAACAGAGTGATACGAGGTATGCGACGGTGGTTTACCAAAGTCGGCAGGAGATTGGAAATATCGATGAGACAAGAAAGACGTATTTTGTTATTTATGACAACGAGGGAAAGTTGATATGTGGTTCCGAAGGATTTGCAAGAGATATGCTTCAAGAACTTGTGAGAGGAAAGACAGATACATTGATGGAATATGGGGGCAAGAAATATATTATCAACAATGTTATCTCAGATGGGCGGGACTTTCGATATGTTGTTGCAGTGGAAGCCTATGACTCCTTATCGCAAAGGTTTTTGTTAGGGATGCTTATCGTATTGGGGGTTATGTGCATTTTGTTGTGTATATGGCTGCTGTGGAGGAACTCTTCTAAAAACTATGCCGTGATTGAACGGATTATCAATCGGCTTCGCAAAACGCAGAAGCAGAACATCTCCACCGATGAAATTGGAATGATTGACAGTTTGATCGACAATTTGGTGAAGGAAAACGAAGATAAAGAAAAGCTGCTGTTCAAGCAGAAAAATCAAATTACCACCTTCAATATGAGTATGCTGCTCAACGGCCATATTCAGGCATTTGAAAGCGCGCAGGAGGAATTGATCGAAAGTGAACGGCTGCTGTTTCTGAGTGATTATTTTGTGGTTATTGTCATCACACTGGAAGATTATAGGGAGTTTTTGGAGGAAGACGGGCAGGCGGAGACGGCGAAGGAAATCGAATTGGTTCGGTTTGCGGTCAGAAATATCTCATCGGAAATCCTTGGGTATCAAGGTGATGCCGTTTATTTCTTGGGAATAGAAAAGTCTGTGACAATTTTGCTCTCAGTAGCACCGAATCACATCATGAGCGCTTGGGAAGAGGTTGTGGAGAACTGCAAATACATACAGAAATTTTTAGAGGAACAGTTAAAAATTGTAATAACAGTTTCCATTTGCAGCACGGCGGAGGGAATCGAAGGGATTCAAACTGCGTATAAACAGGCGTTGGAAATTGCAAAATATAAGACTGTTTTTAGGAAAAAAGTGATTACGCCGGACGACATTGAAATTTTGGAAAACGCAGGGTATGGCTATACGCATGAGCGGGAGGAATGGTTGATTAGTTTACTAAAGTCCGCCGACGCGGAAAGCGCCATTACGCTGATTGATGACATTTTGGCACTGAAAGATAAGCAGAAATTAAAAGATGTCAAACGACTGCAGCATACGGCGTATTGTATTGCGGGAACGCTTCTCCGGTTTTGCGAGGAAAGCGGAATCAGCGAAACTGCAGCGATGGAAAATGAATTTTTAGACACCTTAATGGGGACGGAAGATTTGGAAACAATGAAAAATCTTATCATTGAGATGGTGGAACAGATTTGTACGCAGGATGTGAAAAGGTCCAAAAGTCTGGAAATAGCACAGAGCGTCATGCACTATATTGACAACAACTATACAGACAGCAACCTGACTGTAGCGGCAATAGCCGAGCAGTATCAGATTCATCCGACGTATCTCTCAAATATGTTTAAAAAGGAGACGAATATCGGAGTATTGGAATATATCAACAAGCAGCGCATCAATTTAGCAGCTGAACTTTTGTTAAAGACAAATGACAGCGTCGGCAGCATTTCAGAAAAGGTGGGCTACATCAATGTGAATTCCTTTATCCGGATATTCAAAAAAATTATGGGCACAACGCCGAGTAAATACAGAAGCGTTAAAAAAATAATAAACATTAAGGAAGGGTAGGTAAACATGAAAGACATGAAAAAAATGAAAAAAGGATTCCTGGTTTTTTTGGCAATTGTTTTAGTAGTAGCAACCCTAGCCGGATGCGGCGAAACGGAAACAGCAAGCGTCGATTTTGAAGTGACGACGGACGGTACATATCCTATTGATACGGACACAACACTGACCTACTGGGTGCAAATGCATGAAAGCGTTGCTGCAAACCATGGCAGCCTAAACGAGACAGTATTCCATGACGAGTTGGTAGCGCAGACGGGCATTAACGTTGAATTTATCAATCCGCCCATTACACAGGTGACAGAGCAGTTTAACCTCCTGATAGCTTCACGGGAATTTCCGGACATCATCGAGTGGGGATGGTATGGATTTACAGGCGGTCCACACGCAGCAATTGAAGATGGCGTTATCCTGCCGCTCAACAGCGTCTTTGAAAAAGCCGCGCCAAACCTGTCGGCATATCTGGAAGCAAACGAAGACGTGGCAAAACAGGTGCAGACGGACGAGGGAGAATATTATTGTTTTCCGATGTTCCGTGAAAGCGATTACCTGAATACCTATTACGGACCGATGTTCCGCAAGGATTTGCTGGATGAAGCGGGACTGGACGTACCAGAAACGGTAGACGAATGGGAAACCGCGCTTTACGCATTTAAGGACATGGGCGTAGAAATACCATTGGCAATGCAGCTTGATAAGAGCAAGCTGAACATGTGCTCCGCATTTTTGGGCGCTTATGGCGTAAAAGGCGGCATGTTCGTAGAAAATGGCGAAGTAAAGTTTGGTCCTTACATGGAGGAGGCATTTACGCCGTTCATTGAGCGGATGACACAGTGGTAC
>CBCTHD010000264.1:0-4090 GCA_965146615.1 uncultured Clostridia bacterium | reverse complement strand
CATGCACCGTGACATCAGGATGATGTAGATCTACTTTTAAGTGCGGATATGCCGCCAGCAAACGCCCGCCTGTCTCCATACAAATTTCCGGCGATTTGAACTCAAATTTTTTATCAGCACGTTTGGTATCAACTTTAAATGTTTTCGCATCTCGCAGTTCGCAGCATTGCTCCGCCGCTACCTGCGCAATGCTATCTATATTTTTTTCAGCGCGCCATGCGGGTGATAATTTGATAATCCCAAAGACTTTCTGGATAGGTTCAATAACCTCTTCCAAATCCGAAGTTTCGTCCGCGCTTTCCACAAACATAGTCGCTTGTTCCTTCCAAACACGAAAATTTCCAAACTTACGGATAGCGCCTTTGATATTTTTCACCAAACGATCTTCAAATTTTGCACGGTTGTTTCCCTTTAAAATCAATTCTCCGCACTTTATCAAAATAATATCTGCCATATCTGTTGTCCAAGCCTTCCTGCCCACAGATTCTTTCTTCTTGAAATCACCGCTTTCACCGTGGGCTGACAAGCGGCTATCGTTTTTGAATATTAATACGATATTTTTCCTCCGCAAAATATTACCGCGTTAGCGCGCTTTGCTCGCAAATTTACGCAGTAAAGGTACTTCGCGCCGTAAAACTTCCAAGCACGTTTGTATTTCCGCCAGTGTATTAAACCTTGAAAAACTAAACCGAATAGCTCCTTCGATTTCCTCACGGCTGCAACCCATGGCAAGCAGCGTAGCAGAGGGTGACGGGTGATTGGAAGAGCACGCCGACCCGGAAGAAACCATGATACCATGCGATTCCAGTGTATGAAGCAGCACTTCAGCACGCAGCCCTGGGAAGGATATGTTGAGTATATAAGGCGAAGTATCTTTTCCGTGAATGATTACATTCTCTATGTTCCGCACAATGCCGTCCAGCAACGTTTGTTTTAGTTCAAGCACATTACTGTTATCCGCTTTTGCTGCCAATTCTGCCGCCACGCCTAGTGCACAAATACCCGGCGTGTTTTCCGTGCCGGAGCGCATATCTTTTTCCTGTCCACCGCCGAAAATGAGTGGCGTAATATCATTTGAATCTTTAATATAGAGCGCGCCAATTCCCTTAGGTGCATGAATTTTATGTCCACTCAACGTCGCTATGTCAACATCAGAAGATAATTTTACCGGAATCTTTCCAAAACTTTGAACCATATCGGTATGAAAAAGTGCATGGGAATGTTGCTTTACCAAATGCGCAATCGCATCAATATCTTGTATCACGCCGGTTTCGTTGTTGACATGCATGATACTAACCAGCGAAACATTCTCATTCAGGGCAGTGCGCAACTGTTCTAAATCTACCTTCCCGTCCCCGTCAACTTCCAGTAACACAACACGAAATCCTGCTTGTTCCGCTGTTTTAACCGTCCTCATAACGCTGGGATGTTCTATTTTTGTGGTAATGACGGTGTTGCCACGTGCGCGATTTCGTTTTAGTGCACCCTGGATGGCCATATTATTCCCTTCGCTGCCGCCTGAGGTAAAATAAATGCAGTCAGGACGTACTCTCCATACGTTTGCAATCTTTTCCCGTGCAGCTTTCACCTGTTTTTCTGCATCCAGTCCAGCGCGGTGAAGCGATGACGGATTCCCATAACAGGTCTGCATCAGTTCCGCTGCCTTTTCTGCCGCCTCAGGACATACCTTGGTTGTCGCGGCATTATCTAAATAGATATACATGTATTCTCAATCCTCTATAAAATAAGATTCATCTGTAAACTGTTCAAAAAGCCAGCCGCTACAAAGATCTTTCCAGCTTTCTGTTCCGAATATGCCGTCCGCTAAACCGCTTCCATGTCCGCCTTTTGGAAAAATGTGAAGCGCATACGGTACTTTATGCTGAGAGAGCGCCTGTGCAAACTGCAATGAGTTCTGTACCGGAACGGTTTCATCATCCGCACAATGCCAAATAAAACAGGGCGGCGTATCATCAGTTACTTGCAGCGTCAAATTTTGTTTGTGCAGCACTTCGTCTTCAGGATTTTTTCCTAATAATGCCCGCCGGGAACCGGAATGATGATATTCGCCTTCCATCCATATGACAGGATAGCATAAAATGCAGGCATCGGGTCGTCCAGAATAACTGTCCACTTCATCATGAAACGGTGCTTCCTCCTCCAATAGCGTGCAGGAACCCGCCAAATGTCCGCCGGCTGAAAATCCCAATATAGCTATTTTATTTGCCGCGATTCCAAATTCCTTCGCATGGCAGCGCAAAAAACGGATTGCCCGCTGCGCGTCCAAAAGTGCAGCAGGATAACGATATGGATTAACGCGATAATTAAGTACCGCCGCATGAAATCCGCATTCATTAAAAAATTCTGCAACAACGCCGGCTTCGTATTCCGCACGCACACAGTATCCACCGCCTGCGCACACAAGAACACAAGCTGTATCTTCTGCGTCCTTCAAAAAATATGGCGTGATTGTTGGAACCGGCTGATGAATCGACGCATTATAGAGTGGTGGCGTTTGTTCTCCATAAATTTTCAGATCTTCCATGATTAAACTTCCTTTCCCTGTTTTAGTTTTACACATGCATCGCCAAGTAGTCCGGAGAGCTCTTGTAACAACTCGGTCGATGGCATAACCGGTGTATTCGCAACAAGTGTCTTTTGTCTATCTTCAAAATACATATAAAGTTTATCTTTGCCCGGATACTTCGCAGCAATCTCTTTAATACGGTCCAAAAGATACTCCTTGCCAATTTCCAGTTTAATATATACTTTTGAAACCTGTGCTTGTTTTTCTTTTAGGACCTGCATCGCATCCAACAGCGAGACGTTAGATGCTACAATCTTACTTTGCATGCCGCCTTGCGCATCTTCTTGAATATCCAGCCGTCCTGTAACGTAGACAGCGGTTTCCTCTTTCAATAAATATTTTAATCCCGCATATACACCGGCAAAAATGACAATTTCTATACTGCCGAACTGGTCTGAAAGCTGTAAAAATGCCATCTGGTCGCCACGTTTTGTTGTTTTGACATTAATATGTTCCGCAATGCCACATACGGAAACTTCCATTCCTTCCCGCACACCTGCTATCTGTAAATCCTCCGTTTTTTCAAACTGCAAATCGCCAACTGTAAAATAGTCCAGTGTTTGTAGCAATTCTGCATAATCCTCTAATGGGTGACCAGAAATATAAATCCCCATCATCTCTTTTTCGAATGCCAGCATTTGCCGTTTCGACAGTTCCGGTACATCGCCACGCAGATAATGTTCAATACCATTTTCCGCTTTCTCCAATTCACCGAAAAGAGACAACTGCCCTTCGACATTTTTCTTCGCGCTGGAGGTAATATCGTCCAGCATTGCTTCATAAACTTCCAGAAGCTCTGCGCGTTTATTGCCGAAGCAATCCATCGCACCGCTTTTTATCAGACATTCCACCCCTTTTTTATTAATAACGCGCGATTTGAGTCTGCTGCAAAAATCATATAAATCTGTATACAACCCGTTTTCCGTACGTTCGTCAATAATGGCCTGTACAAAGTTTCCGCCAACGTGTTTCACGCCTTCAAGTCCAAAACGAATATCACCGCAGTCCACACGGAAGCCATTATAACTACGGTTCACGTCCGGCGGCAAAAGATTGATTCCCATGCGTTTACAGTCCACGATATACTGAGATATTTTTGTGTTATCTGATAGCACGCAGGACAGCAGTGCTGCCATGAACTCAGATGGATAAAAAACTTTTAAATATGCTGTTTGATATGCAATGACAGCATAGGCAGCCGCATGTGATTTATTAAACGCATAGTTTGCAAAATCCATCATTTCATCAAAGATAGAATTGGCTACATCCTCCGGTACACCGCGGCGCACTGCACCTTCTACCACGATATTCCCATTTTCATCTTGCTGCCCGTGAATGAAGTATTCACGTTCTTTCTGCATGACATCAAACTTCTTTTTACTCATGGCACGGCGCACAACGTCAGCACGACCGAAAGAATAGCCTGCAAGTTCACGCACGATTTGCATTACTTGTTCCTGATACACCATACAGCCATAGCTGACATCCAATATCGGTTTAAGC
>CBCTHD010000263.1:0-4108 GCA_965146615.1 uncultured Clostridia bacterium | reverse complement strand
CAATCAAGAACATGACTGCTGTGGTCAGCGACGTGAGTCCGGTCCTTCCGCCGGCAGAAACACCCGCGCTGGATTCCACATAGCTGGTAACTGTCGAGGTGCCAAGGCAAGCGCCAACCACCGTACCAACTGCGTCTGCCAGCAATGCGCCTTTCGCGCGCGGCAGCTCGCCTTTTTCATTTAACAGGTTGCCTTTTTCCGCAACGCCAATCAGCGTACCTACCGTATCAAAAATATCGGTGAACAGGAACGTGAACATGATGACCAGGAAGGTGGAAAAGTTTTTCAAGATATATCCAAAGTCAAAATGGAACAAGACAGGCGCTTCCAGACTAAAGCCGCTGAAGGACGGAATCATCGAATAGACCCCTGCCTCAACGTCAACGACATACCAGCCGCAAAGCTCCGCGACAATCCCCAGAAGCCATGTCGCAATAATTCCCAAAAGAATGCTGCCCGGGACCTTGAAGTAATGCAAAATCCCAATAATCAACAGACCCACAATGGACAGAACAAACTGCGGACTGGAAAACGAACCAATCCCCACTGTTGTCGCTTCATTTGCCACCACAACGCCGGAATTAAGCAGCGCAATAATGGTAATAAACAAACCGATTCCCGCCGTGATACCGAACTTCAAATTCTTCGGAATCTGGTTGACCAACGCTTCTCTGAAGTTGCACAGCGAAAGCAGAATAAAAATAACGCCTTCTACCAGAACCGCTGTGAGCGCCACTGCATAAGAACAACCCATCGCGCCGCATACAGTGAATGCGAAAAATGCATTCAGTCCCATGCCCGAGGCAAGCGCAACCGGATAATTTGCGAAAAACGCCATGCATAGCGTTGCAATGGCAGCCGAAATTGCGGTCGCCGTGAAAATTGCGCCTTTTGTCGCGCCTTCGATCGCGCCGAGGTAATTTGGATTTACCGCGAGAATATACGCCATTGCTAAAAACGTCGTAACTCCCGCGATAATCTCTGTCTTCACGTTGGTGTTGTGCTTTTTGAGCTGAAACAGTTTTTCCATGTTTTGTAACTCCCTCCTGCATTTTATTCTTGCCGTTTTGGTGCGGCAAGCCCTTTTGTAAAACGCGGACCGTATGCCCTCCCCGGGACAAACTGCGTCCGGTATGCCTCTGTGCACCGCGCGCATACGCCCGCCGCAGCAGCCTCATTTGCCGCGGCCGCGTCTGCCGGAGCGACGCATTGAATTTGCCGCGTTTTTTTCTGTGGTGCGCACAGAAAATGCCCGCCGCCGGACGTTAGCCGGGCGCCGGGTTTTCCTCTCGCGGCGTCGTTTTTATTGTACCATAGATACGACAACATTTCAAACATTTTCCACAAAATCCCCTAAATTTCTATGAATCCATGAAAAAACCACTGCTTCCTTTGTTCATTTCGCAGGTACATGAAGCGAATTGGACGGCAAATTTTCCTCATTTCTCTCTTTTTTCTATCCGCATTCTTCCATAGGGCGCGAACATTTCATACGGTACCCCCCGCTTTTTCAGCAACGCTTCCAACGCTTCGTCCAACAGCCGCGATATGGGGACGTAGGTTTGCAGGGACAATTCCCGCAGCGCACGCTCCAACCCCTTGTCAATCGATGTGGACAGCCGCGCCCGGTATTTTAATTCGTCATACATATTTTTTCACCCTACCTTTACAGTTTTTGTGATTAAAAAGTTTTTGCTGCAGTGCAATCTTTTGCCTATTTTTTATAAATCAATCTATACCTTTACAAAACCTCTGACGATACACCTCCTCCTAAAGTTATTATACCATAAATTGATTCAATGTGTTGGAAATACAACTGATCAGTTGTAAAAAAATGTTGCAAAGGAATAAAATATGTAAAAACTCCATGTAGGTAAAAACGCGACGAAATAGCGGCAGCACCGGAATATCCGCATCGTGGCTTCCTGTTTTGCTTTTTTGGCGTAAGAAAAAACGGGGGACGCCATGCAGCGGAATAGCTGCTGTGACGCCCCCGTTTGTCATACTTCTTTTATAGTTCGACTGCTTTTCCTGTTTTTGCCGATTCGTAAATCGCTTCCAAAATCTGTGTGACGACATAGGCCTGCTCCGGCAGCACGACGGGGTCTTTGTCATTGATAACCGCGTCAATCCACATACGCGCTTCTTTGTCCGCCGGCGTTTCCGCTGCACCGTCATAGAAATCTACGCCGCCCGCGCCCAGCGCAACCGTTTCCGTATACTGATGGTTGTGCTTCACGCCGTTGATGCGCAGCCCCTGTTTCATATCCGCACCCGCCTTGGTGCCGCACAGCGACGTTTTCGCTTCGTCCACGTCCAGCGAATTGAGCGCCCAGCTGGATTCCAGCATAATCGTCGCGCCGTTTTCCATTTGAATCATGCCAAATGCGGAGTCCTCCACCGTAAATTTTTCCGGGTCCCAGTCGCCCCAGGCATTTGCCGTTTGGGTCTGGTCGGCCAGCTTGTGGTATACGCTGCCCAGCACGCGTTTTGGTTTGTAGTTATCCATGCACCACAGCGTCAAATCCAGCGCATGTGTCCCGATGTCAATCAACGGTCCGCCGCCCTGCTCTTCTTCATTCAAAAACACGCCCCAGGTCGGTACCGCGCGGCGGCGAATGGCATGTGCCTTCGCATAATACACGTCGCCCAGCGCGCCTTCTTCACAGGTCGCTTTCAGGTACCACGAATCGGAACGGAAGCGGTTTTGATACCCAATTGTCAGCTTTTTGCCCGTTTCTTTTGCAGCGTCCAGCATTTTCTTCGCGTCCGCAGCGGTCTTTGCCATCGGCTTTTCGCACATCACGTGCTTGCCGCTGTGCAGCGCGTCCACCGTGATAAAGCTGTGGGACCGGTTTGGGGTGCAGACATGCACCACGTCAATGGACGCATCTTGGAGCAACCCCTGGTAATCCGTATACACCTTTGCGTCCGCCGTGCCATATTCCTTAGCGGCTTTTTCGGCGCGTTCCTCGATCAAATCACAAAACGCCACCATTTCCACATTGTCCAGCTTGGACAGTGCCGGCATATGTTTGCCGTTGGCAATTCCGCCGCAACCAATGATTCCGATTTTTACTTTTTCCATAAATGAAACCTCCTTGATTTGCATGAATGATATAAATGTAATCGTTTACATTTTCGCTCAAAAAAAAGGACTCCCCTAAAATTCGCTCTCATTATACACCCATTCCATAGAAATTGCAACCCCTTTTTGAAAAGTTTTTTGATTTTTTTCATTTTTCTTTTTTTGTATGCTCCAGCGTTTGGGACCATGTTCAAAGAAACGCGATACAGCGCGTCAAAACATCTTATCTTTTTCCCTGCCGTTTGCCTGATTTATTGACTTTCTGCCCATTTTTTGATATAATTTTATTGTTCGTTTCGGCGGAAAAACCTTTTGCAAGGAGGACCATTTCATGGACCGCAGCTTACAATTTTTAAAAAAGCACCCGGGGGCATTTTCCAAATGGTTGCTGCCCTACGTCATTTTGCTGATTGTTCCGCTAATTATCAATATTTATACGTATTCTATGATGGAAAAGGTGGTATACGACCAGACGGTCTCCACCAACTCCCTGGCACTTTCCCAGGCAAAACAAGGCGTGGATAAAGCGCTCTTGGAGGTGCGCCAGGCGTATATGCAGCTGTTTTCCCTGGATTTTCTCAAGGCGGATTATGTAACGAACAACCCACCGTACGCACAGTATGACGGGTTTAAGGCGATGAACAGCCTAAACGCCATCGCGGTCAATTATTCAACCATCTCCAGCATTGTGCTGTACAACAAAGCGGCAGATCTTGTCATTACCCACATTAACGCTTCCGACAGCCGCAGCTACTATGAAGCGTTTAACCCATTCGGCTCCGCCACATATGAGGAATTCCTGCAAATGCTGCAAGGCAAATACGCCGGCAGTCTGGTGGAAACCCAAATTCCCTCAATCGATGGTACGCCGACGTCCGCATTGATTTATCAAAAAACGATTACCGATAGATATGCTACCGTGGATGGCTACAACGTATTTTTTATTTTAGAGGACCGCGTGTTATACAACCAGCTGCTGCAAACCGATGTGTTTCAATACGGGCTGTTTGCCATTGTGGA
>CBCTHD010000262.1:0-4135 GCA_965146615.1 uncultured Clostridia bacterium | reverse complement strand
GGTCTCTATGCCACATTTATTAGTACTATCTGTCCTTTATTTTCTACTTGGTATGGCACTGCTTCTATTATTTATCTGCTGCGCCCGCTTGGTTCATGGCAAACTCAAAACTCTGGCGCACTAACTTTATTGCTTATACTAAAAAGGGCTTATACAGGACACACGCTTTTTCGCGCGCCTTGTATAAGCCTTTTTCTATTTCATATTTAACTTTGCAACGTCTGTACTGCGATCACTAGTTATGTAATAAGCAACTTACTCCGCGAAATTTGACATAACCAAATCCACCAAGCTATCTACTGCTTCTTTTTCGTCCGGTCCGTTCGCAATAATCGAGATGGTTACCCCTTTTGTAATTCCAAGAGATAAAATACCCAATAGGCTTTTTGCATTGACCTTTCTTTCATCTTTTTCCACCCAAATACCGGAATCAAAGGTATTTGCTTTCTGGATAAAAAAAGTAGCCGGTCTAGCATGTAACCCTACCTGATTTTGAACTTCAACTTCCCTAGAAAACATATTACTGCTCCTCCATTTCGCAATACACCTAAGTTTATTTGAAAACTTATTCGATTACAATTTGTGTTTTTTCACAATCCATATATCTATTATATATAAATATTAACAATAAGTCAATCTTTTTTTGTTTTTTTAGATAAAAAAATTTCATTTTTTTATGCATATTCCCAATAACATAGAAAATGAGCACTTTACCCAGTTGGTATTTATTTTTACACGCTCTTTATAAATTCAGCAATGCTACCTGCAATATCTTTTCCCGTCACTTCTTCGCATGCTTTAAAATGCATGTTGGAATTGACTTCACAGACATAAATCTCTCCCTGTGCTCCACGCAGCAAATCCACACCCGCAAAATCTGCTTTCATTGCTTTCGCTGCTCTGATAGCAATCTTTTCTTCCTCTTCGGATAGTGCATACGGCGTCATACTTCCACCACGCGCTACATTTGCTCGAAAATCCTGTGTATTTCTTCGTTTTACCGCGGTGATTATTTTTCCGCCAACAACTATCACACGAATATCTTCCCCACAGCTGGCTTCAATATACTCCTGCATGAGATAATCTTTGTTGCCAAGTTCTCGTACCAATTCCAGTAATTGTTTTTCAGTGTTCACCAAGTAAACACCTGTTCCAAAAGAGCCATAACACTCTTTTACAATCAGAGGATATTGCAGCATTGCACCAATTTTTTCATATATTTCAAAATCACGCGGTATATGATAGATTTTAGGCGCGAGAACCGTTTTAGGAATCGGCAGTCCTTGTTTTGCCAGTTCCTGATAACATAATGCTTTGTTATCACATAGGGCAATACAAATACGATTATTGTAAAGTTGTGCTCCCATCTGTTCTAACGTTTGCGCCAACAGAATATCTTTGTCCCAAAATAAAATTTTTTCCGGCGGCTGTCCTGCTCCCCATACCGTTGCCGTTCCATCCAATAATGTTGCAATTTCTGTTGTCGCAAAGGTCTTCACCCGGTATCCGCATTTTTCAAATGCGCCCGAAAACCGTTCAATATGCCAAAGAACGGCATCTGTAATATAATTCCCATTATAAACAATCCATATTTTCTTCATTTTGTTCCGCTCATTTCTATATGATTCCATTTACAGACCAAGCGTTCCAGCGGACGTTTCATTCGCACAGTTACTATTTCTTTTGGGCTAATAGGCTCCACCAAAATTGACCATATGCCGGCGCGGTTTGCCCCTAAAACATCCGTAAACAACTGGTCGCCAACCGCTGCCGCTTCCTTTCTGTTCAGCCCAAGTATAGAAAGCGCCCTGTCATAAGCGGCTCTGGATGGTTTTCCCGCCTTGGGTAATGCCTTACAGTCCAACTGTTCCATCAAGGGACGAACGCGCTCCCCTTTGTTATTTGAAACTAAACATACTTGGATTCCTGCTGCCTTTATTTTTTTCAAATACTGCCGCGCCCACTCATCTACATCCAATCGGTTATCTTCTGTCAGGGTATTATCAACGTCAATAATAAGCCCGCAAATCCCGTGTTCCTGCAAATAAGCAAGACTGATATCATCAAGCCTCTTTACCCTCGCACAGGGCATTAACTTCTTTAGCATTTGCCCGTTGCCCCCCCTTTTCATTCTCCAATATTAATGAAAAAGAAGTAGGGAGTCCCTACTTCTTTTTATGATAAAATCTTCTTTACCATCTCATTTACAGTACGCCCGTCCGCCCTGCCTTTGATTTTCGGCATGATAGCGGCCATGATTTTTCCCATATCCCGCATGGAAACGGCTCCCGTTTCCTCAATGGTCTCTCTGACAATTGGTTCTAATTCTTCTTCCGTCAATTGGGAAGGTAAGTAGTGCAGCAAAACATCAATCTCAGCTTTGATACCATCAATTAGTTCTGCCCTGCCACTCTTTTCATAATCGGGAAGTACATCTTTACGCCGTTTGACTTCTTTGGCAATGACTTCAATGACCCCTTCGTCATTCAGCGTGACTTTTTGATCTTTCTCTACCTGAAGAATACCGGACCGAACCATCTGGATGGTTTCTTTGCGGACTACATCTTTGTCGCGCATCGCCGTTTTCATGTCCTCAAGCAATTGTTCTTTTAATGTCATATGTGATTCACCGCTTATTTAAATTTTCTTTTTCTCGCCGCTTCGGATTTCTTTTTCCGTTTTACGCTCGGTTTTTCATAATGTTCCCGTTTCCGAATTTCAGACAGTACACCTGCCTTGGCACATTCACGTTTAAATCTGCGCAATGCATTATCTAAGGATTCATTTTCTCTAACTTTCATGTATTTCCCCCCCTCCGCCGACATTGACTTTTCAACCATTGATCAGTCCACGGGTTTTTTGCACTGTATCTATTATTATAGTATAAGTCAAAAGGATTGTCAAGCATTTTACATCAATTTATTGTCTGCGATCAGTAAAAAAGAAAACCTCTATAAATTCCTGTCAGTTCACATTTTATGCATATTCCACTGCCAAAAAGATGCCTACCAGGCAAGGATTTCATACCCATCTTCTGTTACCGCTACCGTCATTTCCCACTGCGCAGAAGGCTTTCCATCTTCCGTATACACAGTCCAACCGTTGCTGTCGTCAACATAGACCGCAGCTCGACCGCCATTCACCATCGGTTCAATTGTAAAAACCATTCCCGGCACCATTAACATTCCTGTCCCGGCATTTGCTACATAACTGACAAACGGTTCTTCATGAAATTCCAATCCCACACCATGTCCACCAATTTCCCGCACAATTGTATAACCATTTCTCTGCGCATGGTCCTGTACTGCCTGACCAACATCTCCTAAAAACGCCCACGGCCGGACCTGCTTGGTTCCTTGCTGCATACATTCCTTTGCCACTTTCACAAGCCGGCTTTTTTCTTCTGAAACATCACCAATACAAAACATTCTAGAAGCATCGGAAAAATATCCCCTGTAAATAGTGGAGACATCTACATTAACAACGTCTCCTTCTCGCAGCATATCCTGCTCCGAGGGTATCCCATGGCATACCTGCTCATTCACTGACGTACACACGCTCTTCGGAAATCCCTGGTAATTTAACGGCGCCGGAATTCCACCCAATTTTGTCGTAGTTTCATAAACAATACGGTCAACTTCTTCCGTTGTCATCCCAGCACAAATCTGGCTTGCCACAGCATCTAAAACAGCAGTATTTACCTTTCCGCTTTCCCGTATTCCTTCTATTTGCTGCGCGTTCTTAATAATAGCATGAGACGGAACTGTATGTCCCTGTAGGCTGAATTCCTCCAACCGCTGATCAAATGATTCATGACATTTTTTATACTTTTTGCCGCTCCCGCACCAGCAGCTATCATTACGTCCTAATTTTGCGCTCAATCTTTTTCCTTCTTTCTATGTAATATACCCTATAGTAACTCCATTTCTTTCCTATACATATTATCTACGCTTGATTTATCCACAAAAATTTTATCTCTATCTTCTAGCTTTTTGAACTCAGCAAAGTAGCGAATCCCAAACTGCCGGAGTGATTTTGCATTAAAGTGTAAACAATCCGGATTAGCTGTCAATCCTTTTGCCGATACAAAGCCCACCATTGCATTTTCACGTGCTATTTTTTCTAGAGCTGTATT
>CBCTHD010000261.1:0-4137 GCA_965146615.1 uncultured Clostridia bacterium | reverse complement strand
GGTAATGCACGAAGTATGGTAATTTATCGCGATGACGACAGGCTTCCCAGCGGCGCGCTCAAATAAGGGCGGTCGCTGTGCAGAGAAACCGGAAAGGCAGAGTATGGTATGATGAAAAAAAGTAATTTGAAAAGGCAACTTCTTTTATGGATGGCAGTGGTGCTGCTGCTTCAGCCGACTTTGTTCAGCATCCCTGCCGCTGCAGAGGAAACCGTTGTCAGTGAATTCTGCGATACGTTTGAAGATTACTCGCATGACGGAGTCGCGCTTTATGCAAAACACTGGGACAACGTAAAGCAGGACGCAGATGCAGGCAGCAAGGTAACAGTGGATCACAACGATGGCAATGGGTTTGCAGCATTTTTTGTAAGAAGCGGGGCGGAAAATGGGGAAGCAACTTTCCCGAGCGCTTCCGCAAGAAAGAATAATATCAACAATCAAAACAGAACGCTTGTTTATGAAGGCAGTTTCTATACATTCGACCAAAACGCGCAAATGACGGTTGCCTTCACAAACGGGCAAGGCTCCGAACTGTATGAGCTTTTGCTTTTGTGCGGAAGTCAAATCAGCGTGAAAGAAAACAACAATAACATTACGCCGGTCAGCAATGACGCGACGATGAATCAATGGAATCGGATCGCGCTGGTATTGGATGGTGCCGCCGGAAAATATCGGGTCTATCTGAACGGAAAAGCGATCACAGACGACATATCTGTTTCACTGGGCACGCTGGACATGGGCAATTTGTCTTGGCAGATCGCCGTTAAGAACTGTGCAGGCGTGGAATACACAGAAGGCAGGATATATCTGGATAACGCATATATCTACGAAGGCGCGGTGCCGGTTGAGAATATTCAAAACATTACGAGTGGCACGGTCGCTATAACGACCTATCTAAACCGGCAGTTTACCGGTATTTCACTGGACGGCAGAGCGCACGGCGTAGCGTCATTCACCAGCGCTGTCTCCATTGTGGACAGTCCGTCTTCAATTGACAAAAGTGCCCAAATTACGCTGGGCAGTGACGGCGCCTACTTCCCGTTGGATCAGACGGCGGCAGAGAATTTTACCGCCAAGCTGATTTACCAGTCAAATGACGAAATAACGCTATTTGCCAAGGATGAAAACGGCAAGGTGGAAAACCTCGTGACGCTGCCCGCACACAAGAACTTTGACAGCGAGATCGTGACGTTCCATTTTGACAGCGGCACCTGCGCGCTCCGGGGCGGCGAGAATGCGGGACTGTCGCTCACGGAGATCGCGAGTCTCGGCTTCAGCGGAGAAGGCGTAAAGCTGACGCTCAACAAATTCTTTGCCTATAGTGGTGCGGAAGAGATGGAGGATTCCTATTTCAAAGACTATCAGTATCAGGAGCGTGCACGCGATGCGCTGGTTACGACGGAGTGGAAGAACAACTACAACACCTTGGTGCAAGGCGTCTGTATGGGAATTGATTTCTATCAGGTATCCGTGTTTGGCAATAAAATCAGGATTAACGGACAGCCGCCGCGGGTGTTTAATAATGAACCTTACGTGCCCGCTGAAGTAGCAGTGGTTGCCCTGGGCGGGGAGTTGCTGGAGGCAACGGAGGAGGCGCCGGTCCGTTTTGCGGTGAGGGATACCGTTGTAGAGCTTGGAAACGATGAAATTTATCACACTAAAAACACGAACTACGTGACGGCACAGCGTATGGCAGCGGCATTCGGCTTAACGCTGTCCTGGGATGGAGAGTATCTGCTGGGCTTTGGCACAAAAGGGCTGTTCAGCGCAACGCAGGACCAGGACAGCCTGAAAGCGGTCCTGTACTATCAACGACCGACTGGACAGGAAATCTACGACCGGATCGAGAAAAACGGAAGTTTACATCCAAGGGTGCTAGTGGATTCAGAGCGGCTTGAAGAGGTGCGGGAAAACATAGAGAACAACGCGACACTAAAAAGCTGGTATGACAAAATCATTGATGAGGCGGATGGGTATCTTGATGCGTATACGTTATACTATTATCGATCGGACGCTACCCGACTGTTGTCGGTATCCAACGTAATGGTAAGCCGGATGTGGGCATTGGGACTCGCCTATCAGATGACCGGCGACACCAAATATGCAGAGGCGGCATGGCGAGATTTGGAAGCGGTATCCAATTTTGAGCATTGGAATCCGAGTCATTATCTTGACGTTGCTACGATGTCGCTGGGGGTTTCCTTTGGCTATAGTTGGTTTTATGATTATCTGACCGATGAACAAAAGGACACCATTGTAGAAGGATTTATCCGCTGCGGACTGGACTCGTATCTTGCGGCGATAGAGAGCAACGATTGGTGGACCTATGTCAACTCCAACTGGAACCCCTGGTGCCATGGCGGAATTCTAAGCGGCCTTGTCGCGATGAGCGACCGGCTGGGCGACCGTGGTATGTATGCACTGGAACGGATGTTCCCTTATATGGAATATCTGTATGAGGAATTCGTTCCGAATGGTGCATGGAAGGAAGGAACCGCCTATCTTGCGGCAACGCTGCGGTATGTATCGATGTGGTGCAGCACGCTGGAAACGGCAACTGGAAAAGATTTTGGTTACTGGGATCTGCCGGGCATGGACTTGACGGCATACTATGGCGAGGCGATCAGCGGCGGCGGCGGTGTGTATAACTACGGCGACAACACAGAGTCGATATTTGACTGTGAGGCGCAGGAATGGTTTGCTTATAAGTTCAACGACTCCGCGCTTATGGAAATGCGGTTCAACAACATGGGAACGCGTTCTATTGCAGCGGATTTGTATGACCTGGTGATGATGCGTCCGGAAATGATGGGTGGGGAGAGCACTATGGACCGCGACCTGCTCTATTCCAATACGAACATCGTTTCCATGCGCACCAGCTGGACAGATTCCTCCAATGGGTTCTTCGTAGGCGCCAAAGGCGGACACAACGGTGAAAGCCATTTCCACTACGATTTGGGCGGCTTTGTCATGGACGTTGGCGGTGTGCGGTTTGCTTATGAACTGGGACGCGAGGGTTATGCGATAACGGCGAATGATACCAATACGTACCAATACAAAAAACGTGCCGAGGGGCATAACACTTATGTCATCAATCCTGACGAGACACCCGGACAGGGTGATACCTCGGAAGCAAAGGTTGTGGAATTTGAAACAAAGGAAAAAGGCGGCTATGCGGTCATTGACCTGTCCCAGGCCTATAATGAAGCATTGGATATGAAGCGCGGCTTCTTCCTGACAAACGACCGTCAATCCCTGCTCATTCAGGATGAGGTACAGCTCTCTCAGGCGTCCGAGGTTTATTGGTTTATGCACACGCAGGGAGAAATTGAAATAGAAAACGACGGCAAGACAGCGTATATTACTAATTCCGGTGTTACCATCCGCATGGATATTCTAGACAGCGACAACGGCGGCGCCACATTTGACGTGATGGCTGCGTTGCCGCTGGACACGACGCCGTGGCTGGAAGGTCAGGGAACCAACGACCGCTATCAGAAGCTGTTTATCCATTGGGACAGCGTACAGGAATATACACTTTCTGTGGTAGTGAATCAGGTCATTGACCGTTCGCTTCCGGGCTATTCGCCGGAGGTCGTGCCGATCAGCGACTGGGAAATTGAGGATGGAACGCTGGCAGAAAGACCGAAGCTGAACAGCATTACGATGAATGGCGTGCAGCTCGCCGATTTTAGCACGGAAAGGTACTCCTATGGTATCAGTCTGGATTATGACACAGAAGAAAAACCGGTATGCGACTATGTTGCAGATGATTCCGTAGAGGTTACGGTGGAAGAAATCGCCGGAACCGGTGCGGCAGGAACCACAAAATTTATCGTGAAGAGCAAGGATACGGGGAACTATGCCGTCTATACCGTCACCACGAATGTCGTAGGCTATATCGGCCAGATACCGGGCACGAAGGAGCTCAGGATCGCCAATGTAACGGCAAGCGCAGAACCGGAATATGCTGCAGGAAACCGCGCTGTATGCGTACTCGATGACGACTATGTATCTAGGTGGACGGCTGAGGACGACGCATGGATCATGCTGGAGTTGGAGGAAGCGACAGAGGTATATGCTTTAGGTATTGCCTGGTACTTGGGAGACCAGCGAAATTACAAGTATGAGGTGGAA
>CBCTHD010000260.1:0-4144 GCA_965146615.1 uncultured Clostridia bacterium | reverse complement strand
CGGGGGACACGGCACAACGCTAGGCGGCGTTATTATAGACAGCGGTAAATTTGACTGGGAAGCAAGCGGCAAATTCGGCTCTTTGGTAGACCCGAACCCGAGCTACCACGGCGTCTCCTTCACCAAGGCGGTGGGAGCAGCGGCATTTGTAACAAAAATCCGTGCAATTTTGCTGCGTGATACCGGAGCAGCAATCTCCCCGTTCAATGCATTCCTGCTGCTGCAAGGCCTGGAAACGCTGTCGCTGCGCGTGGAGCGCCATGCAGAAAATACCAAGAAGGTGCTGGAATACTTGAACAATCACCCACAGGTGGAAAAAGTGAACCATCCGGCGCTGGCAGATCATCCGGACCATGAACTGTACAACGAATATTATCCGAACGGCGGCGGCTCCATCTTTACCTTTGAAATCAAAGGTGGGGCGCAGGAAGCACAAGATTTCATAGACCGGCTGCAAATCTTCTCGCTGCTGGCGAATGTGGCGGACGTAAAATCGCTGGTCATTCATCCGGCAAGCACAACGCATTCTCAGCTGACGGAGGAAGAACTGCTGGAACAAGGTATCAAACCGAACACCATACGTCTATCCATCGGAACGGAAAGCGTAAAAGACATCATTGGCGACTTGGAGCAGGCGTTTCAAGGATAATTTGAGAGCGCTTTTATAGAAAACAGAATGGAAAAATAGCGGCAGGACGGTAAAACTCGTCCTGCCGTTTGCATGAGGAAGTGCGGCATGTTCATACTGCAGAGGAGCAAAGGATGTTGCACACCCTTAAAATTTAATGCTTCTCTGTCGAAATTTTATCGTTAAATCGCTCCAAAAAGGAATGTTCCGCACCCTCGGACTTGTAGCCGACCATGGTATCTAAACAAACCGAATGAATACTGTTGAAAATACTTTTTTCAATTTGGGGATTCGCCCTTTTCAATTTTTTCAGAAGCAATTTCACTTCCTGGCGTTTAGAGTTACCGCTTCCATCATCATAAGTGGTATAATTTTCCGTAAAGCGGCAGGCGCATTGGATAAACTCTAAATCATGATACCGTTTCCAAGCAATAATATCGTCTTCATGAATACAATACATAGGGCGGATCAGTTCCATACCCTCAAAGTTTGTACTGTGCAGCTTTGGCAGCATACCTTGTAGTTGTGAACTGTAGAACATACCGATTAGAGTGGTTTCAATCACATCATTGAGATGGTGTCCCAATGCGATTTTGTTGCAGCCCAGTTCCCGAGCTTTGCTGTATAGGTGCCCGCGCCGCATACGCGCACATAGATAGCAGGGGTTTTGTTCACTGCTGTTGGCAACGGCAAAAATGTTTGTTTCAAACACCACGATGGGAACGTGCAGCAATGCCGCATTGCTTTCGATTTTTTGCCGATTTAGTTCATTATATCCCGGGTCCATGACCAAAAAAACAAGTTCAAAGGGAACGTCACTGTGACGCTGCAGCTGCTGCATGAGTTTTGCCATGAGCATGGAATCTTTGCCGCCGGAAATACAGACGGCAATTTTATCTCCTGCCCGCACCAATTCATACCTTTTTACAGCTTTAATAAAAGGATTCCACAGTACTTTCCGATATTTTGTTATAATACTCCGTTCCATCAGTTGATAGGGTTCTAATTCTCTGCTCATTTGTTCAGCTCCTTGTAACACGTTTCAAAAATCGTCATAAACTCTGACTAATTCCTTTCCCTTGATGCCGCGGACGATTAAATTTAAAATATGTGGCGCGACATTTTGCGAACAACTGATTCACACATCAGGAGTTGTCCCCGACTTGCGCAATAGTTCGAACTACCTCTCCAGCAATAATCAATCCAACTACCGATGGCACAAAGGCATTGCTGCCGGGTACCTGCCTGCGTTGGGTACACTTTCGTGTGGTGCCGGGCGGACAAATACAGTTGGTACGGCAGCTGATTGTCATGTCGTCGATGGGCGTCATGGGTGGCTCTTTGGAATAGACAACCTTTAGTTTTTGAATACCGCGCCGTTTCAGTTCACGGCGCATCACTTTTGCCAACGGACAGACCGATGTCTTGTAGATATCTGTGACTTCAAATGCAGTCGGGTCCAGTTTGTTTCCGGCGCCCATAGAACTGATAATCGGCGTGTTTGCTGCGTCTGCCTTCATAACAAGCTCCAGTTTGCCTGTGACTGTGTCGATTGCGTCCACAATGTAGTCATAATCGTGAAAATCAAATTGTTCGGCAGTTTCAGGAGTATAAAATGTCTTGAAGGTCCGAACGACTGCGTCGGGATTGATCTCATGAATACGCGCTTCCGCCACGTCCACTTTGTACTGTCCGACGGTTTTATGTGTAGCATAAATCTGCCGGTTGATGTTGGTCAGACAAACCTTGTCGTCATCAATTAAATCCAGGGCGCCGATTCCGCTGCGCACCAATGCTTCTACAGTATAGCCACCTACGCCCCCAATGCCAAATACCGCAACTCTGGCGCGGGAGAGTCGCTGCATTGCTTCCGCGCCCAAAAGCAGCTCTGTTCTGGAAAATGGATTCAACATGAAGGGACCTCCTTTACAGAAAACTGACGATTATCATCTGAAAAATCCGCAAAAAGTCCCTTTTCCTTAAGATATGCGTCGATAAAGTCTCGCAGTTCCTTGGTGGGAGCGTCGAGGGAAAAATGCTGACCGCCGCAGCAGTCATGAAAATGTAACGTTGTATTGAACCGAGTGTTTATAATAGTTTTGAGTTCGCTCACTTCTGATATGGTAAGTATATGCATGTAGTTTCTCCTTTTTAAATATTCAATGGCTTTTCGATGTCAGCTTTGCTTTTTTATTTGAAATATTGCGGCAAGACGCTCGCAGCCATCTGCTTCAAAAAATGATAATCGTAGCATGTCAAAAACTGTATAAAACCTATATATTTAATAAGTATTATACGTTTAATTAGCTGTATTGTCAAGGGCGAATGCGGAAAATTTGAAAAGATTTCGAAAAGGGATTTTAGAAGTGCAGATAATTGCACTGTGTGCAACCTATAATAATGATAGGATTTATAAAAAATATTGGAAAAGAAGTATAAGGTTTTATACAAGTTTCATAAAACGATATAAAACACTTGACAAATACCTGGTGGGGGTATATAATGAAAATACCCCGGGTGGGTATTTTGTTGTGTGATGTTATTGCATGAGGAGTGAAATAGAATGGAAAAGGAATGTTGTTGCCATAATAAGATAAAAGAACGTTCTCCCGAGGAATACAAAAAGCTGATTCATCGACTGAACCGCATTGAAGGGCAGATTCGCGGTATTCGAGGGATGGTGGAAAAAAATGTGTACTGTACGGATATTCTCGTTCAGGTTGCGGCTGTGAATGCCGCATTAAACGCATTTAATAAAGAACTACTTGCCGATCACATTAAGACTTGTGTTGCACGGGATATCCGGGAGGGCAAGGATGAAACAATTGATGAGCTGGTTGCTGTGTTACAAAAGCTCATGAAGTAAAAGGAGGAGGTATAGATGGAACAATATACAATTACCGGAATGAGCTGTGCGGCGTGCAGCGCCAGAGTGGAAAAGGCAGTATCAAAGGTACCGGGCGTGACGGCGTGTTCCGTCAGCTTGCTCACCAATTCTATGGGAGTGGAAGGCACCGCTGCGGATAAAGATATTGTTGCCGCTGTGGAAAATGCTGGATACGGTGCGGCAAAAAAGAGCGCTGAGAAAAATGGCAAGACGACGTCAGCGGAAGACTCGCTTGCAGACCATGATACGCCTGCGCTGAAACGGCGGCTGATTGCATCCCTCGGCTTTTTAATTGTACTGATGTATTTTTCAATGGGACATATGATGTGGGGCTGGCCGCTCCCGTCGTTCTTTGCGGATAATCACGTGGCAATGGGGTTGGTTCAACTTTTACTAACGATTGCTGTTATGGTCATCAATCAGAAGTTTTTTATCAGCGGCTTTAAGGGCCTGATGCATAAATCTCCAAATATGGATACGCTGGTCGCATTGGGGGCGGGCGCGGCCTTTGTGTATAGCACATACGCGTTGTTTGCTATGACGGATGCGCAGGTAAAAGGCAATATGGATGCGGTTATGTCGTATATGCATGAATTTTATTTTGAGTCCGCTGCAATGATTTTAACATT
>CBCTHD010000259.1:0-4164 GCA_965146615.1 uncultured Clostridia bacterium | reverse complement strand
AAATGTCCTGACTTTGTACAATGCCATTCGTA
Source organism: uncultured Clostridia bacterium (assembly GCA_965146615.1). GTDB lineage: Bacteria > Bacillota > Clostridia > RUG12999 > RUG12999 > JAAWTG01. Next base: position 4,132 of record CBCTHD010000259.1, on the reverse strand, counting down.
AAAACAGCCTTTTGGCAGAATGACCATATTCTGAAAATCTGAAACAACGCATTTTCCGTTTGCGTGATACACCGTTTCACCCTCGTATTTTAAAACGATTGCCCAACAGGGACGGTCCAGTCTTTTTACCTTTGTATTTTTTTCGGTATACAGGGTTGTTGCAGAATGAACCTTTGTTATAACCAAATTTGATAAAATTTCAGTATCCAATATTTCACCTTCATATATAATACTTTGTAAGTAGTTTAGCATAAAAAATTAGAATAGTCAATAAAGTTAGTATCAAATATGATAAAAATATCACATCTGCTATTTACCGATTCTTATGTGTTTGTTACAATGATTGCAAGAGGTGATATTCATGCAAACAGTATTAACTCATTTACCGCATCCTGTTTTGGCAGGGGTGGTAAGGGAAAAAACAAAACTGGCGGCAGTTGCCGAGATCAAAAATTACATGTAAGACGGTGCCAAAATGATTGAACATTGACTATTATCAACAGGTGCACGGACCGGGAATCAAATCGATTGGTGCGCCTAAAACATACAATCAATTGTGTGATGATAAAAATTTTCCTGAGGGAACCGTGCTTGATTGGAGAGATATGTGATGAAAAAATTGAAAATTGGGCAAATCGGTATTGGTCACAATCATGGTGAAGGGAAAATGCTAGCTGTAAGAAAGTTTTCTGACTTTTTTGAGGTTGTGGGCTATGCTGAGGAGAATGAGGAATGGATTGAAAAAAGAGGTAATCTTGCTTGCTATAAGGATTTGCCGAGAATGAGCGAGGAGGAAATCATTGCAAGCTGTGATGTAGTCGTGATTGAAACCGACATATGGAATTTAACAAAAACGGCGCAAAAATGCATTGACGCGGGGTGTCATGTTCATATCGACAAGCCGGCAAGCGGGACATTGGCGGAATTTGAAACACTGTTAAACTGTGCAAAAGCAAAAAATCTTGCCGTGCAGCTTGGGTATATGTACCGTTATAATTATGCCATAAATCAATGTATGGAAATGATAAAATCAGGCGAGCTTGGCGAAATTTACCAGATTGATGCAGAAATGAGCACATATCATTCCAAAGAGTACAGAGAATGGCTCAAGCACTTTAAAGGCGGCTCTATGTATATATTTGGCTCACACCTTATTGATTTGGTTATAAGTATTTTAGGGGAACCTAAAAATGTTGTTCCATTTATCAAGCAGACAGGTTTTGAGGGTATTTATTCTGACGATAACAGTTTTGCAGTTTTGGAATACGAAAAAGCAATTGCGAAAATAACGACGCTTTCGGTAGAGGTAAACGGTTGGGGTATGCGCCGTTTTGCGGTTATGGGAAGCAAAGGTACCGTTGAAATAAAGCCGATTGAACGCCCAGTGGAGATGACAAAATCAACGCCGGATATTGCAACCAATGAATATTGTGATAGGAAAGAAAAGATAGAGGTGCAGGACGTTCCGCCCTTGATTAGATATGACGAAATGATAAAGGACCTGTATTTGTTTGCAATCGGCGAAAAAGAAAATCCATATTCGTATGAGCACGAATTGGCAGTTCAAAGAACACTTTATAAGGTAATAGGAAAAGAATAAGAAAGGATGACAAAGGATGAACAAAGTTGCATTTATCACAGGAGCCGGTGGATATATCGGTGCAGAGACGGCCGTAACACTTGCAAAGGCGGGCATCAGCATTGCAGTAAGTGATATAAATGAAGGAGCAGTGCAAAAAACTGTGGATAAAATTACAGAAATCGACGGAATCGCGAAGGGCTATGTTGCTGATGTAACAGAATCCAAAAGTATAGATGAGGCAATAAACAGTGCCGCAAGCGATTTTGGCAGACTTGATATTTTGGTACATATTGCGGGAGGAAGCGCGAGAATTGCGGGAAAAGATGCAAAATATGTTCCGCTTGTTGAACAGGAGGACTATGTAATTGATACAGTGTTAAAAGTGAATTTATATGGAGCGTTTTATGCGAGCCGTGCGGCGGCAAGAATTATGATAAATCAAGGTGAGGGCGGGAAAATCATTTTTTTTTCATCGATAGCCGCGCTAAACGGTTTGGTTGGTTGCTGCGACTATGCCGCGTCCAAGGGTGGGATTGTGTCGCTCACAAAAGCACTCGCAAAAGAACTCGGTTCGTGTAAAATTAATGTGAACGCTGTCGCTCCCGGACTCGTAATACGGCCTGAGGAAAAGGACTACGATGATAGAGCATACGAAACAAATTTATTTGGCGAAAAATGTTATGCCACGGATATAGCAAATCTCGTTGAATTTTTATCCTCCGATAAAGCAAGATTTATAACAGGACAGACTTATGTGTGCGACGGCGGAAGATCATTATCTATGAAAGGAACCGATTAATAGCAAAGGTGCAAAATTCTTGCGGTCGCAAGTATACATTTTTGTAAAAGAGAAAACAAAATAAATAGTTCTTGCGGGCGGCAAGACAAAATGTGAGAAAAGGAATGATGTAAAATGAAAGCAATGTTGGTAGATGAAGCTAAAAATTTAGTATGGTCGGAGGTGGACAATCCGATTATCAAAGATGACGAAGTGTTAGTTAAAATTTTTGCGGCGGCATTAAACCGAGCGGATTTGCTGCAAAGACAGGGGAAATATCCATCACCTGCGGGTTGTCCTGAATGGATGGGACTTGAAATTGCAGGCAAAATTGTGGAAGTCGGCAAGGATGTATCTCAATGGAAGGTCGGCGATAAGGTTTGTGCGCTGCTCGGCGGCGGCGGATACGCAGAATATGTCGCTGTGAAATGCGATATGCTGATGCCCGTTCCAAAAGGTCTTGCTATAGAGCAAGCAGCGGCATTGCCTGAAGCATATGCGACGTCGTATTTAAATTTATTTCTTGAAGGACACTTGGAAAAAGGGCAGACGGCTTTTATCCCCGCCGGCGCATCAGGGCTTGCGTCTGTTGCAATTCCTATGGCAAAAGCGTTTGGAGCAAGAGTAATTACCTCTGTTTTATCAGACGAAATTGCTGATAAAATCAAAAATTTAGGTGCTGATGTAATTATCAATTCAAGAAAAGAGTCTGTTGAAAAGGTGCTTGAAAAGGAGGAAAAGAATGGAACGCCGGTAAACGTTTCTATGGACTGTCTCAGTGGAGAATCTTTGGGGAAAAGTTTACCGTTTATGGCGCGCGGCGGTTACTGGATTGTTATTTCCACCCTGGCGGGAACCGAAACAAATGTACAATTAAGACCATTGTTGACAAAAGGGGTGCATTTGGTGGGAAGTATGCTCAGAAACCGTACGCCGGAATTTAAAGCATTCATATTATCACAACTCGTTCAAAACGTGTGGCCCAAAATTGAAAGCGGTGAAATAAAACCGTCTATTTATAAGGTGCTGCCCATTGAGCAGGCAGAGGAGGCCCATGCCATTTTAGAGCGCGGGGAAAACGTTGGAAAGGTTGTTTTAAAGGTGTGCAATGAATAAGTGTAAAACGATATGTTTGGCATTGTTGGTTATGCTTCTATGGGGAACGCTGTTTCCTATGGTAAAACTTGGATATACAGCCTACCATATTACCACGACAGGGGACATTTTGTTTTTTGCGGGTGTTCGCTTTACAATCTGCGGCATTGTTATTTGTCTATATTCCTGGATAACGGCCAAAGACTCCTATAAAGCGGTAAAATCGTCAATCGTTCCTGTGTTGTTGTCGGGTTTTTTTGCAATCATTTTGCATTATGGATTTACATATATAGGATTGCAGCTAACGGATAGCGCAAAAACTGCAATTTTAAAGCAAATAGGTGTATTATTTTATGTTTGTTTTTCCGCTTTATTCTTTAAAGAGGATAAACTGACTTTAAGAAAGTTGCTTGCAGTTGTGATGGGACTGATAGGGATTCTTGCAATAAACACAAGCTATGATGGTATCAGTTTTCATTTTGGCGATTTACTGATTGTTGCAGCATCCTTTTGCACGGTATTTTCAAATATTATTAGTAAAAAAGTATTGAGTGCTGTAGTGCCGGTCACAATGACCGGCGTGTCACAGCTTTTCGGAGGCGTAGGGCTGCTGGTATTTGGAAAGCTGCTTGGCGGAGGAATGCATATGAATTTTACATTCGGCCAATCTTTTCTTA
>CBCTHD010000258.1:0-4226 GCA_965146615.1 uncultured Clostridia bacterium | reverse complement strand
TCGGCGCGCTGCCTTTTCTTTTTTCCGCTGTGTATTGGAAATTGCTCTTGATGTAGTCAGACAATGATACATTCCAGCGTACTCCGATGGATACGCCGGTATTGTTATAAGGCACAGCCGGGATATAACCGTTTGTTTTGGCGTCGCCCCTATCTGCATTCACAGCCACTCGGTCAAATTCTACGCGGTCTTCAAACACTTCTACAAAGTAGCACTGTGTGACGGGAATTTCATAAGACTCCTTTTGCCCTTCGTTGGTGTGCATGAGAAAACCGTTGCCGCGGTCAATTTCAATATAGCTCATGGAGGCGGTGTTCAGCGATGTGAAATCCTTCTGGTAGATGGATTTTTCGTCATTCATATTAATGTGGGAATGCCCTGAAAACTGAATGACCTGCGGATAATCCTTTAACACATCGTTATAGTTTTGAGAGGTAATGGACCACTGTCCGTCCATCACGGTATTCGGAAGCGGCCTGTGCGCTCCTACAAAAATGGGCTTATTCATTTCTGTTTGATTGTTGGTAATCTCAAGCAATGTTTCGCTTAACCACTCTTTTTGCGCAGTCGTATTGCTCTCCGTATTCAAGAAAATAAAATCATACCCATCAATCACTTTATGATAGTAACCCGGTCCACTGGTTGGATACCAATCTTCAGGATAGTACTTCTGCATGTTTGTAACAGTCGAGTCATGATTTCCCATTACCATGCTAATATCTGTGATATCTGTCAGGTTTCTGTCTTCCAGTTCTTTCTGCAGCAAATCTACCACAATTTGATGGTCAGCGCTGCGGTCCGGCTGCTCCGGATGCGCGACGTGATTATCATTGATTTGGTCCCCTATGTGGACAATTGCATCCGGCTCCGGGAAAATGGACTGAATTACATCAAATGCTTTTTTCACCCGCGGCGCGTCTTTTTCTTTGTCCCCAATATGAATGTCGCTCATCGCCACAAATTGAAAGAGCGGTTGCTCTTCGTTTTTGATGATATAGGTAAACGTGACAGGTTCACTTTTCACGTCCCCTAACACGGCAATGGCGCAAATGTTTGTCGTCTCGTTCACCGTGATAGGCGCTTTATATTCCTCACAAGTCTCGTCCGGCATTTTATTGTCGGTGGAGTAATAAATCGTTGCACCCGCTGTCTCGGTGGAAAGTGTAATCTCCAGCGACCGCCGGTAGAGACCCGGCTTAATATCTGCTGTCGGCATGGCAACGCTGTCTGCCGCAACCAATCCCACTGGAATCAGCGTCAGTAGCATGACGGCAAGCAACACCATGGAGCAAAAACGCTTTGCATGTGTTTTCATTTCGTTATCTCCCCTTTTCCGATTATTTTCCGGACCCGCTTTGGGGTCCGGAAAGTATATTTTCGGTTTTTTAATCGATGCTGTTCCAATAATCTGATGCTTCCTGCATAATTTTCTGAACTTCGTCGATGTTCATATTTTGCAGTTGTTTGATGTGTGCCTCCCACTCTGCATCAATGTTTCCATTTGTCACCCATTCCGCTTCTTTTTGTTTGGAATAGTCTACAATCTGCGGCAGAACCGCTTCCAGCGTTTTACGCTGTTCTTCTGTGTAACGCAAATGTTCTACCGTCATCATGCTGGCATATGGCAAATACAAATCATTGACTCTAATTCTGAACTGTGCCTGCGGTTCGTTTGTCAAGTCCACATTTTCTTTATACCATCTTGCCGTGATACCCATGACCGGGAACTGATAAACGTCAGCGCCTCTATAGGTTGATTCATCTTCCCCTTCCGGAACAGGAATCTTTTTCCATTTTCCATCCACTTTTTCAATCGCTTTTCCAACCTTACCAGTGTTCCATTCATAAGAAACATCCGGGTCCGCGGTTCCGTCCATCCAGCGAATGACTGCCATTGGATGCTTGGAGGTTGCGGAAATATAGTTGTTTGCAAAGATACCATATACCGGCTTGAATACGTTTTGTTCTCCTTTTGGTCCTTTCAAGGGAGCTACCTCTGTATAATACTGGGACGATTTGGAAAAGACACCCGCTTTGGTGCAGTCCCAACCGCTAAACATACCCACTGCATATGGTTCCGCTTTGACTTTCGCTTCAATGTTTTTCGATTCCCCGGTGAAGGTGTCTACGTTAATCAAGCCTTCTGAATATAGTTTATTAAAATACTTTACCGCTTCTTTATATTCTTCCTGCATGTTACTGACGACCACTTTTCCATCTTTGATGAAGAATGGTCCTGCTTCACAGGAGCCGCCCGCGCCAGTGTAAGCGCTGCTGACGCCCCAGGAACCAAACAAAGAAGCAATACCGCTGATGTTGTTATCCCATTCCATGACCAATGGAATTTCGTCCGCTTCTCCGTTCCCATTGGGGTCTTGTTCTTTAAATGCTTTGAGTACCGTATAAAGCTCGTCTGTCGTTGTCGGAACGCTCAAGCCTAATTTGTCCAGCCACTGTTTGTTGATGAACTGTTCTCCGCGAATTTGTTCCTGCGGGCTGCGGTACAAAGACGGTACAGCATACATATGTCCATCCGCCGCTGTCGCCATTTTCTTTCCGTCAGTGTCTTCTTCAATTGCCGCTTTGATGTTGGGTGCATATTTATCAATCAAATCCTCCACCGGCAAAATCACGCCGTCTGCACCATATTTATCCACTGTGCTTGAAGGCAAGTCCGCCATCAAAAAGCAATCCGGCATGTTGTTCTTTGCCGCAAATGCCAACGATAATTTTTCCGATGCATCTCCTGTGAAATAGGTCCATTCCACATGGATATTCGTCTTTTCTTCATACTCCTGAATGACAGATTTTTCATTGAAATCTCTGCTGTTGCTCCAGTTGGGTGCCATTACCTTAATGGTAATTTTTTCATCTACAATCGGAAATCCCGTCAAGTTGACACCCGTTTCCTCTGTCGGCGCATTCGCCTGCTCATCATTTCCGCAAGCTGCCAGTCCAGCGGCTACAACTGCCGCCATCAGCACTGCCGTTGCTTTTTTCCAGTTTTTCATCATTTTTCTTCCCCTTTCTTTTTTTCGTTTTTTATGTTTTATCCTTTTACTGCGCCAATCATGACGCCTTTTACAAAATGCTTTTGTACAAATGGATAAATGACCATCATTGGCAATATTGCCACCACAATAATACCATACTGCATCACATTGACTAACTTTTGCTGCAAGACAACCGATTCTTCCCCCTGCATGAACTGTGCCATTGATTGTGTGGAAATCAGCAAATCGCGCAACACCAATTGCAGCGGTTTCCAGTCCGGATCGTCTATGTAAAGCAATGCCTGCATAAAGGAGTTCCAATGCATCACCGCATAATAGAGTGCGACGACTGCAATCATGGTTTTAGAAAGCGGCAGCACAATTTTTACAAAAAAGTGCGAGTTGCCGCATCCATCAATTCGCGCAGCTTCTAATAATTCATCCGGAATCGTCTGTTCAAAAAATGACCGCGCAATTATCATATTATAGACAACCAAGGCATTGCACACCAGCAGTACAATCGGTTTGTTGTACAGCCCGATATTCTGTATGAGCAAATAGGTCGGAATCATTCCTCCGCTAAAATACATGGTAATGATAAATAAAATCATAATGCCGCGCCGTCCTACCAAATCTTTGCGGGAAAGCGCATATGCCGCAGGTAAGGTGACAGCCAAGTTGATAATCGTTCCGACACAGGTATAAAAAACGGAATTGGCAAATCCACGGAAAATCATGTCGTTTTGAAAGATTTTTTCATATCCCATCATGGTGAATCCTTTCACCCACAGCACAACTTTACCAGCATATACCAAATCCGGGTCGCTGATAGAGGCAATGACCACAAAATAGAGCGGATATAAACAAATAATTGCCAAAATCGCCAAAATAACATAAGAAACATAGGCAAAAATCCGATCCCCGAGCGGCTCTTTCACTTTGTTTTTTCGAATCGCAAACATCGTCTCTCTTCCTCCCTTCTTTTTTAATATAGAGATGTATCGCTGAGCCGGTTGGCTACAAAATTTACAATGACAAGCAAAATACAGCTCACAACGGAGTTAAACAGACCAATTGCCGTCGCCAAGCTATAATCTCCGTTAATCACACCCATCTTATAAACATAAGTAGGAATGGTTTCGGAAACTGCGAGATTCAGCGGTGTCTGCATCAAATACACTTTTTCAAAGCCCAAGTTCATGACACTTCCTGTATTGAGAATCAGGATAATGA
>CBCTHD010000257.1:0-4251 GCA_965146615.1 uncultured Clostridia bacterium | reverse complement strand
GAACATAGAATGAATCCATATAGTGTACTTGGCGTCAGCCAGAACGCGACGGAAGAGGAGATTAAAACAGCGTATCGGAATTTGGTGCGCAAATACCATCCGGATAAATATAAGGATAACCCGCTTGCTGATTTGGCTGCGGAGAAAATGAAAGAAATTAACGAAGCCTATCATATCCTGATGAAACAGAAAAGCAGTCAGAATAACACACATCAAAACCAGGGAGCGGGGCAGCAGCAGTATCAAGGAGCGGGCGCTTCCTCAGCAGAATTTGTGGAAATTGAACGAATGATTCGCAGCGGTCAGATTGATGCGGCTATGGCGCGGCTGCGCGCATGTAGTACACGCAATGCACAGTGGCATTATCTGATGGGGCTGGCGTCGTTAGAAAAGGGTTGGTATAACGAGGCATATAATTCCTTTGCAACGGCAATGCGCATGGAACCGCAAAATCCGCTTTACCAGCAGGCAATGATGCGAATGCAGCGGCAGGGAGGACAATACCGCGATGTAGGCCAGGGCATGACAGACGCAAGCTGCTGTAGCTGCTGTACCAACTTAATTTGTGCAGATTGCTGCTGTGAATGTATGGGCGGGGATTTAATTCCCTGTTGCTAACGATAAGGGGGAACAGAATATGCCGCCGATTACGTTACTTATTAAACCGGCGTCCAGTCTGTGCAATTTGAGATGTAAATATTGTTTTTATCATGATGTATCCAGTCATCGGGAAACAGAGTCCTTTGGCGTAATGCGGGAAGCGTTGCTGGAGACGCTGGTGCGTAAAGCGCTGGCGCAAGCAGAGGGACAATGTATGTTTGGATTTCAAGGCGGAGAGCCAACGCTGGCGGGCTTAGATTTTTATCGGCAGTTGGTCCGACTGCAAGAGCAATACAATACTCGAGGAATCCGCATTATCAACACCATTCAGACCAATGGAATGCTCATAGATGATGAATGGGCAGCTTTTTTGGCAGAACATAAATTCCTGGTGGGATTGTCGATGGACGGTACGCGGGAGGTACACGACCACTTCCGCGTGGACGAAAAAGGAAAAGGAACTTATGACCGCGTGATGCAAGCTGCTAAACGGCTGGAGAAGCACCACGCGGAATTTAATATTCTATGTGTTGTCAATAATTATGTGGCGCGCTATGCAAAACAGGTATACCAGACCTTGAAAAAACAAGGGTTTCGTTATATTCAATTCATTCCTTGCCTGGACCCGTTTGGCGAAGAAATGCAGAAGGGACAGGAATATTCTCTGTCACAGGAGCGGTTTACCGTTTTTTTAAAATCGACATTTGATTTATATTATCAAGATTTTGAAAAAGGCGATCCCGTCAGTATACGGACATTTGATAACTATGTGACAATGATTGCCGGATATCCGCCGGAATCCTGCGGCATGGCAGGTGTTTGTTCTTGCTATTTTGTTGTGGAAGGAGATGGCAGCGTATATCCCTGCGATTTTTATGTGTTGGATCGGTACCGGTTGGGTAATATTCAGCAGGACGATTTTACGGATATGATGCGATCCTCCACGGCAAAAACATTTGTGTCGGAATCGGACTATGTGGACGAAGCATGTAAAGTGTGCCGGTGGCTGCCTATTTGCCGTGGCGGCTGTCGCCGTTATCGGGAGCCATTTGCAGAAGGTCGCCCGAGCAAAAATATATACTGCCAGGCATACCGCGACTTTTTTGCTTACGCCTATCCCAGAATGGAACAAATGGCAAGAAAATTGCTGAAGAGAAGATAAGGAGTGAAATTATGGGGCTGATACATATTTATACGGGAAATGGAAAAGGAAAAACCACAGCGGCTTGCGGACTCATTTGCCGCCAGCTGGGTTATGGCAATCGGGTCGTATTGATTCAATTTCTCAAAGGCGGTATCAGCGGAGAAGCGTTGTTTTTGGCGCAGCTGGAAAACTGTGCGGTGGTGCGGCAGGAGGAAGCAAAAAAATTTGTCTTTCAAATGAATGAAATGGAAAAACAGCAAGAGGCGGAGAAATGCCGCAAGCTATGGTCTCGGGCATGTGAGGCGATACAGCAAGCAGATTTGGTGGTACTGGACGAATTGTTTGGTGTGTTATCTTGTGGGCTGCTAGAATTGGAGGAAACCTTACAGTTGGCAGAGAGACTGCCGGAGCAGTGTGAACTGGTGCTTACCGGCCGGGAGGCGCCGGATGAGTGGGTCCGCCGGGCAGATTATGTGACAAGCATGGAAGAGGTGAAGCATCCTATGCAGCGTGGGATAACGGCGCGGCGTGGCATTGAGTATTAGAAAAGGAGGTATGCACTTATGGCATTGGCTTATGTAGCAATCACACACAAAGGGGTGACGATGGCGGAAAAACTACGGAAAACATTTCCGGGAGATGTATATACAAAAGAGCAATTGTGTACAGAGAATATGCTGGCACTGGGAGAAAATGTGGCGGAGAGCATTCGTGAACTTTATATGAAATATGAGGATTTAGTGTTTCTGATAGAATGCAATTTTGTGATACGTTGCATCAAAGACTGCGTTGGAAAACCGGATGTTGACCCCACCATAGTAGTTATGGACGAGGAGGGGAAATATGCGATTGCGCTCATGTCAGGACGCCTTGGCGGGGCAAACCGCCTGGCACGTAGCTTAGCGTGGATTACGGGCGGCCAGGAGGTTATTACAACACCGCCCGCGTTGCAGAATGTTCCTGAATTTGATGCGATTGCCAAACAAAACGGCAGTATTGTAGAAAATATTAAAATGCTGCGCCATGTCACCAATAAACTGGTGCATGGTGATGTGGTGTATGTGTATACAGACCGATATATCAAGGGAGGGTATGACCGCGTGGAGGTTGTCAGTGATTTAACGAATATGCAGCCGCGCAATGTCGCTATTACCAGCAAGCTGTCCATTACGGCCGATGTTTTGATTCTGCGTCCTAAGGATTTGATTTTGGGCGTTTCCTGCGGAGTGGATACCTCCTATGAACAACTAGAAAAGGCAGTCCTCGCATTTATGTCTATGCAAGATGAGAGTCCTATTTCGATTCGGATGATTGCTGTGCCACAGCAGCCGGAATCAGTACCGGCGGCACAGGTGATGGCGAAAAAACTGCTTGTACCACTTCGCTGTGCGGACGTGCAGCAGGAAATACAGGCAAAAGAGTACCTGGAACAAAGAAATGGGGCAGTGTGCGCAGCGTCCATTTGTGCATGCGCATTTTGTGGTGATGGCGAAATCCTCAAGGATAGGGAAATCTATAATGGTATTGAATTGTCGCTGTTTCAAAAGAAAGTTGATTTTGTTTTGTAGGCTGCCACAATCCATTCAGTAAGAAACAGAAATATAGTAATGAAACTATAAATTTGGAGATGTCTTTCTTGGGTAACAAAAACAACATATGTAAAAGGCTGGTCATTTATATGACTGGTTTGTTTATTATGACAGCAGGAATTGCAATATCAGTAAAATCAAATCTGGGGGTTTCACCGGTCAGCTCAATACCCTATACCATAACTTGTGTATGGGGCCTTGAAATGGGAAAAGCTACAATATTGTTTCACCTTGCGCTGGTGTTGCTGCAAGTTTTGCTTTTAAGAAGCAGGTTTAAAGTAAAAAACTTGCTACAGATTATTGTAGGCATTGTGTTCGGGTATTTTACCACCTTTTGTAATTGGTGCGCTGCATTTCTACCCACGCCAGATCATATCGTAATCCGTATTCTGATGCTGCTGGTTAGTGTACTATTAATTGCCATTGGTATATTCTTTTACTTGCCGGCAAATATTATGCCGCTTGCGGGTGAAGGTGCGATGCAGGCAGTATCGGATGTGAGTGGGATTCCGTTTGCGAAAGTAAAGGTAGCGTTTGACTGTTCGATGGTAGCGGTTTCGCTGATTACCTGTTTGATTATATTACATAGTCTTGGAAGCGTAGGCATTGGAACGGTTATTGCGGCAATTCTGGTTGGAATAACGTTAGGAATTATAACAAAATGGTTAGGAAAATGGAGAGACAACCTTTTACAAGCGTGAAGAGATTGTAAAAAATTGAAACAAAAGCAGATAAAAAATCCCGGCAAAACCAGCATTTTTAGGGCTTTGTCGGGATGATTTTTTTGTAAAATAGGGTTTTTACAGTTCCTTCCCTGCATAAATAGTTGCATTCTCCATAGTTTCGATTCGACCGGTCAGCCGGCATAAGTCAAAACACCAAACTCATTTTTGCGAACCAATTCCGTCTGTCCTGGCA
>CBCTHD010000256.1:0-4256 GCA_965146615.1 uncultured Clostridia bacterium | reverse complement strand
GATTTACCAACATTGGGAAATCCAAGCAGGCCCACGTCGGCAATCAACTTCAGTTCTAACTGTACCTCCCGCTGCACACCTTTCATTCCCGCCTTAGCAAATTTGGGCGTCTGCCTTGTCGGCGTTGCAAAACGTTTGTTGCCAAACCCGCCGTTGCCGCCGCGCGCCGCTACAAACCGTTGCCCATCCTCTGTCAAATCGGCAATAATTTTGCCGCTCTTGACGTCTTTGATGATGGTACCGCACGGCACACGAATGAAGGTATCTTCCGCATTTTTCCCGCGGCAATTTGCAGCTTTGCCATTTTCGCCGTCTTCAGCTTTATATTTTTTCCGATATTTCAAGTCCATCAATGTTGCCAGCTGGCTGTCTGCCACAAAGACAATGCTTCCGCCATTGCCGCCGTCGCCGCCGTCTGGCCCGCCCGCCGCCACATATTTTTCCCTGTGGAACGACACTGCTCCGTTGCCGCCGCTGCCCGATTCCACAAGAAATTTCGCTGTATCTACAAACATATGCCACCTCTGTTGTTTCCTATATGCCAAGCTGCCCCGGCGCAGACTGTCCACATAGGCTGCAGCGCCGCCGCTTTTCTTTATTATGGTCGTTTTTCCACCAGCTTACACGCACATTTTTTTCTGACCACATATGAATCACATTGTAAACGAAAAAAACCTCAGACCAACTGGCCTGAGGTTTTGAAATGCCTCTTACTGAGCGGCCGCATATACGCTGACCTGTTTTTTGTTTTTGCCAACCCTTTCAAATTTTACGTGACCTTCTACCAGTGCAAACAGAGTGTCGTCTTTTCCTTTTCCAACATTCACACCCGGGTGAATTTTGGTGCCTCTCTGTCTAACCAGGATATTTCCGGCAAGAACGAACTGACCGTCGCCGCGTTTCACACCGAGTCGTTTGGACTCACTGTCACGACCGTTCTTCGTACTACCCATCCCTTTTTTATGAGCAAAAAACTGAATATCAACTTTAAGCATTCGTCTCACTCCTTTCGGAATTCTACATTTTTTCCATATGAATATATGATTCATACTGTAACGCCAGTTCTTCCAAATAAATTTTTAATGTATTTGTTAAAACAAACGCCTGCTGCTGCACTGCTTCCGGCAAATTTTCCGGCAATCTGCAGCAAATTACGTTTTCCTGTTCTTCCACTTGTACAATATCCTTCAATCCCAGCTGCCGCTCCAATCCTACCCCAGTCATCATCACTGCGGAGGAAACTGCTGCGCAGACAATATCCTGTCCCCGCTCCGCATAGCCGCTGTGCCCGGATACTCGAAAAAACACTACGTCTCCTGATTCATTTTGCGAAATTCGAATATGAATCATACCAATTACGCGTTAATTTTAGCGATTTTCACTTTCGTGAACGCCTGTCTGTGACCTTGTTTTTTGTGGTAGCCTTTTTTGGGTTTGTATTTATAAACGATAATCTTTTTCGATTTACCGTTCGCAACCACTTCAGCTTCCACGCTGGCGCCCTCCACAACCGGAGTTCCTACTTTGGAATCACCGCCGTTTACAATAGCGACGACTTTGTCAAAAGTATGTTTCGCGCCTTCCTCTAATCCCAGTTTTTCTACAAATATAACGTCGCCTTCGCTAACTTTATACTGTTTTCCGCCGGTTTCAATCACTGCGTACATCATTAGCACCTCCATCCACCATACTCGCTAATTCCAGGCGCGGAAACCCGCTTCAAAAACCCGAATTATGCGGTCAATATTCACATTATACCATACGTCTAAATCTTTGTCAAATATTTTTTTACTTTTTTTGCTTATTTCTATAAAAAAATGAATCCTTGAAACATTAAAATGCTACTATTGATAATCACATACTATTACCGCAACTACAAATAAAATAGCAGCTACAGATATTTTTACCGCGACTATCAGGAATATGTGAATTTATTATTGCACATTGTCGTTTTCATCAATTGTAAAAACTACTCCGCTCATGGGATAAATCCATTTATCTTGCGCGCAGAATTCATATCCACCAGCATAGTGAATTGCTCTTTCTAGCAACGATTCATCGCCATCATTCAAAAAGGAAAAGGCCTTTACACTTTTTGTATCTTCCGGATAGGACAGCTGGATCATCGGTGAGTATGTCGGCTCTGACAAAGATACCAGAAAATCACTATGACCCTTTATTTGAGGAATATTGAAGGATATTTCAACACTATGCTCCCTTTCTTCCAACGAATGATTCGACTCAAAAAAAATATCAATACCGAATGAATCAAATAATACTCGTTTCGGTACACATTTTTTATCGTCGACATAAACATTTAGTTGCAACTCTTGGGCAATAAATTCAAATTTTTCTTCCTCTGACAGCAACAATAGCTTATCCATAATTTGCTGTTCAATTGTAAAATTTTCTCTAAATATGTACATTTGATTTCTTAGCTTTTTGTCAACTTCATACGCGTTTGTAAAAAAACCAACGTTAAATTCCTTAGGGAGATTCTTATCCGTATACAGTTTCTTATACTTTAAATTTTCATATATTTTCATATATTTTTCCGGCGAAAACATCTTGTTTTCTCGATAGTCCCTAATAGTAATAGTGTACTTAAATGATTTTCTAATATTATATTTTTTACTCAAATATGGTTCTATTAAAGCATAAACCATATCTGATGTATCCTCACCGACAATCGTAGAAATCGTTGTCTTGATAAATTTTGTTTTATTTTCACAATTAAACACATTTATTGCATCAATATCACTCATAAGCGTTCCTGTAATTTGTTCAGACATCTCCTCAGCAACATGCTGTTTTGTGAAATATTCATACGCGAAATTAAATATAATAATTGGCGGCAAAATACCGAGAATATTCGATACAATATCATCAAATAATTCTCCAAAAGTGATTCCCCAAACAAAATATTTTATAAATATTAGAATAATCCATATAAGTATTATTATGATAAACATAAAAAAGGTTATAGATTTCATGTCCTTTCTTCTTTTGTGCTCTTTCACCGAACCTTCCTCCCCTTTATTCCTTTATTCCTCCGTAAATCGCAGGTTCCCCTGTATAATAACTCCAAAAACCGTCGCCATAATCATAATGCCACCATTCTGACGGCAAATTCGTAAATCCCGCCTTTATCATACTGTTGTAAAGAATTCTTCTGTTGTTTTTAACGGCTTCATCAACCGTATTCTCAAAAAAACAAGTATGGGCTTTTTCAGAAAAGTCATCAAAATCCGTTCCTAAATCGAGTTCTGTTTTTGTTTTTAAATCAAACAACGTCAAATCAATCGCTCCGCCAGTGCTGTGCACCATTGGATTATCTTCATCATACACTGGACTTGAAACAAATGGTTTGATTTCTTTTTTAATTTGTGCTTCGTCAAAGTCCGGATTTCGCTGTTTGACTTTTTTATAAAAACTATCATACAAAAACTGCTGCACTTTTATTGGGCGCCAAGCGTCATATACCTTAAACGTAATATTCTCAGGCAGATATTCCATAGCGGACGCCAACCTATCTATTACCCCTTTTCTGACCATACAAACGGAAACCGCGCCCGGAATTTTTCGCAGGTAATATTCCGGACTTACAATTATCTTCTTTTTGAAGCATTCCGTAATTGAAACTAAAGGTTCATCGATGAATTTGTTAGATAGAGACTTACCCGGAAGCTGCATCGCCGGAATCGACGTTTGTAACATAACTATTTCCCCCTGTTCACTGCAGGTAATTTCATTATACCATAATTTTAAAAATATTGTCAATGTTTCTATTAATATATTAAAAAATTACAGAAACTTGCACATTTTTTTACTTTATTTTTTACTATCATGAAAATATTGAATTAGTTGCTTCGGCTATATGTAAATATTATTGTAATGGAAGGACATTTTCATGCAAAAACATCTCGAGTATAGTTGTTGTCATTCTTTCTCTCATTTTCGGGTTTCATTTTGTATTGCATTCACCTTAGTTGCCATAATCCTAAATTTTATTTTTGCACATATTGATGCGACGGGAAAGTTGCAAGACGAAGTTTTAACAAATGCAAAAAGACGGTTCCGTTACCACATACGGAACCGTCTCTTTGCCTATCATTCGATAGGAGAAAACAAAATCCGGGGGAGATTCTGTTTTCAGGTATTGAAAAGGAGACACTCGTGAAAAAAAGTATTATCACGGGGTACATATAGTATCATACTGAATCTTTGTGATAGTTATATGATAATTATATGAAAAT
>CBCTHD010000255.1:0-4258 GCA_965146615.1 uncultured Clostridia bacterium | reverse complement strand
CCAAAATTCCCCTCGGGAGACCCCTGTATCATTCCTGCTTTTTGCGCCGCAGCCAAATAGGTATAGTACCATGCACCAGGCGCAGCGTCAGTAAAGCTGCACGCCGTTTCTTCCAGCGGTAAATCCAGCAGTTCCACCAACAATTTTGTAAAGTCCTCCCGCGTTATGCTGTCCAACGGCCGAAATTCCTTTGCCTTTGATACAATCCCCGCTTCACACAGTGCTAAAATGCTTTTCTGTGCCCATGGCACTGTTTCCAAATCGATAAAGCCCGTATCTCCACTCGGTTCCGTACCTCCTGTTGTGCCGGTTCCAATTTCGGAAGCGACGTAGTATCCGTTGCCGGAAGAGTTGCTGGCGCTACCACCACCGCCGCTTGACGAACCACCACCACCACCGGAGCCTGTTCCGCCCTGATTTGGCTGATATGCCTCGACAACGCGTGTAAACGTTTCCCGGAACTGGGCAATTCCCGCAAAGGGGCTGCTCATCACAAGGGTTTTGTTGATTGCATTTTTGTCATTGGTACTGGAGGACATATATTTAGATGTACCGTTCACACCACCCAATATCACATCTCCATATTGTCCCAACAATGTAGTAAGGCCGGACCACTCTGCCGCATTTATCTGCTGTAGCAAATCCACTGCCAAAGCCGCTGTGTTCCAAAACGCTTCATAGGATTGATAGGGCGCCTGTTCATACACTACCTGATAGGTACTGCTTTGAAAGAACGTATCATCCATGTTCAAAACTTCCCGGTAGGCTTCCATCACGCTTCCCACTCCCGCCGCAGATGTTGCAGCGTTAATTTGGGCAGTAATTTCCTCCTTCTGGGTGTCGTTCAGATATGCAACATCCTTCTCTGCACAATTTGCAGTATTCACGCCGCAAACCGTCACAGTGAGTAGTCCCTCTACACCTTCCGGCAACATAAAGTCATAGATAAATGCGCCCGCGCTGTCGGTTTGAACCGGCGTTACCATAATGGTTTCTCCCTCCGCGTTCTTCATCGCAATTACCAGTGTCATCATCTCTGTCCGCGATACCTCGCCCGTAATCGCAAGATTGTTTTGATTCAGCGTTGGCGTTTTCAGTGTGACAGTTGCCGCAGGAGCAGTCTCATGAAAACTGATGGAACCCTCCGGCAAAACGGCATATCGTTCACTGACTGGTTTATAGTTCTCTTGATTTTCACTTAGGAAAGACCGCACTGTATATCCCTCCGCATAAGGAATATCAATTTTTGTCTCCAAGTCTACCACCTGTCCCGCAGGTACGCTTTTTTCATTGGTGAATAATTTCACCATGGAACCGTTCTCATCATATACAGCGGTTACCAGCACTACCGTCTTTTCTGATAATTCCGGATTTTTCACAGCCGCAGCCGCTGTAATGGTGTCGTCCGCGCTCCATTCTTCCACCGTTGTTCCCTCACTGTTCCGGAAAACCGGAAGGGAAGCGGCAAATCCCTCCCGCATAGTAGTAAAGGAAATGGGGTTCGTCGCTGTGAGTTGTTGTCCATATATGTCTGTCAGTCCCGCGTCAAGTTCAACAGTATAGGCTGTGTTATAGGCAAGTCCCTGCGGGAATGTGGCTGTTATCACGCCATTCTTTTCCGTAATTGTAACATCTTCGGCAGTTTCCCCACCCGCCTTGACCACAACCATTGATGTGTTAAAATTGTTTACCGGATTGCTGAGTGTAATGGTTACTGCATCCATCACATTCACGTTTTCTGTACCATCCGCCGGTCTGGATTCTACCAGCCGAAACGTATCTGGTATCGCAAACCGCATATTATCCAAATAATAGGTATATGCGCTCGTCGTTTCGCTCATTTGCACCCCAAAGGAAACAATACAGGTATCTAGATTTTTCATGCTCAAATTTTCCGCTACAAGTTCTCCGTTACAATAGACGGAATAGGTGCTTTCTTCTGTGAAATCCAGATATACATCAAAGCTGTACCATTTTTCGGTTTCATAAGGCACCGTACCACCATTTAAAAATTGTATTGTTCCACCTGACTGGAATATAAGCAAATTATCTCCTTTAGTAGAGCCGCTGGTGTTGTCATAAAACCGGATATTCAACGGTCTTTTTTCCGTAAAGTACAAATCAAAACTTGCCTGCACACGTTTTAATTCGCTTGCGTCGCACTGCGATAAAACAACAGGATTATCATTGTAGTTAATACGCAAATAGTTATCCACATTTGTCGTATCTTTTGCCAGTTCCAGCACCTTACCATGGTTCTCCGCGTCCGGTAATCCCAATTCCGCCGCGCTTTTGATGTTATATGTCAAGCCGGCTGCCGCCTTTCTGTCCCACACGCTCGTTGGCAGCGCTGTTAATTCATTAAAACTTTCATCGACTAACTCTCGATTATAGTTCAAAGGTCCTGTGATTGGTTCTTCCTTGCTTTCCGTCGTAAAAGAGATGGTTTGCGCCGTTGTAAGAGCGTTTCCATAGACGTCCGTCAGTCCTGCGTCCACCGTTATGGTGTAGGTCGTGCCGTATGCAAGCTCCTGCGGGAATGTTAGCGTTATTGCGCCGTTATTTTCCGTAGCTGTAACGTTTTGAACTGTCTCGCCGCCTGCTGTAACTGTGATCATCGACACGTCAAAGTTTGCTATTGGATAACTAAATATCAACTTTGCTGTGTCTGTTGTCACACTCACGTTTTCCGTCCCGTCTGTCGGTGTGGATTCTACCAGCCGGAACGTGTCTGGAATCGCAAACCGCATATTATCCAAATAATAGGTATATGCGCTTGTCGTTTCGCTCATTTGCACCCCAAAGGAAACAATACAGGTATCCAGATTGGTCGTGCTCAAATTTTCCGCTGCAAGCACACCATTACAATACACGCTATAGCTGCCGCCCTCTGTGAAATCCAGATACACGTCAAAACTGTACCATTTTTCGGTTTCATAAGGCATGGTCCCGCCATTTAAAAATTGTATTGTTCCGCCTGACTGGAATATAAGCAGATTATCCCCCTTGGTAGAACCGCTGGTGTTGTCATAAAACCGGATATTCAACTGGCTCTTTTCCGTAAAGTACAAATCAAAACTTGCCTGTACGCGTTTTAACTCACTTGCGTCGCACTGCGATAAAACAACACGATTATTTTGATAATTAATGCGCAAATAGTTGTCCACATTTGTCGTATCCTTTGCCAGTTCCAGCACCTTACCATGGTTCTCCGCATCCGGTAATCCCAATTCCGCCGCGCTTTTGACGTTATACGTCAAGCCGCCTGCTGCCTTTCTGTCCCACGCGCTTGTATTCACCGGCGTTGGCAACGCTGTTAATTCATCAAATTTTTCATGCACAAGTTCTCGGTTATAGTCCGCCGGTTTGGGAATCGGCTCTGCTTTCACCATAATACCGGTTGTCATACCGGGGAGCAGCAACGCAATAGCGGCAATAATTCCTAATACTCGTTTCATCTTTTTACTCACTCCTTATTCATTTTTAAGGTATGCCTACTCGTTTCCGTTGTACGCGATCACATCATTACAGATGAATGCATGTTACGTTACGCTTTCCAAAGAATATAAATGATTTTCGCTGCGTCCTCGCGCAGTGCACTATCCATCGGACGGTACGCTGCGTTTTCATCGCCGCAAATTACACCCGCTGCTGCCAGCAGCTGTACGCTGGAAAGCGCATATTCCGACACCTGTTCCAGGTCTGTCAATACGACTTCTTCCGTCTGCTGCAGCGTCTTGCCGGCAATTGTCAGAGCACGGGACGCCATAACCGCCATATCCTGACGCGTGATAAGCTGCCCAACACCAAAGGCGCCGTCGCCCATACCATTGATCAATCCCAGTGCGGTCGCGGTGTAAACATATGGTGCGAACCAATCGCCGCTGTTCACGTCGCTATATCCACTGCCCTCCGTTGTTGTTATCTCAAGGTTTAACGCGCCCATCAGCATCTTCAAAAATTCTTCCCGCGTGACGCCGTCCTTCGGATTGTAATAGCCGTTCTGGTCGCCGGAGACAATCCCCGCCGCTGCCAGCTGTTCTATATACGCATATGCCCAAGTGCTATTCTTGTCAACATCGCTGAAATAGCTGCTGATCTGCGGGTCTGTCACATTAGTATTTTGGGTTGCTGTTGCTCCCTGTCCGCTGCTAGTCTGAGAACCTGTCACATTAGCGTTGGAACCTGCTGTTGTTCCTTGTCCGCCGCCGTTGACCGTGTAAGGAGAGGGTCCATTTAGTTTCACTACAAGCGTGCG
>CBCTHD010000254.1:0-4269 GCA_965146615.1 uncultured Clostridia bacterium | reverse complement strand
ACTCTACGATGAAACGCAGCCGGTTGCAGCGGGCGGCGTGACGCTGCGCAGCGGCGACACGGCACTGAGCGCATTGCAGCCGGGCGTTGTGACGGTACGTGCGAACGTCGGTTGTACACAGGTAAATGATAACGGTGCAGATGTGCATGTGATTTTTGCACTTTGCCGCGGCACAGAGGACGCCTACCGCGTGGTAGATTTGCAGGAGCAGAAGAAGCATCTCTATGATACGGCAGGAAGTGACCTGGAAGCGGACTTCCGCGTAGAGGAAGGCGATTTTATCAAGGTGTTCATTTGGAACAGCGAAGGAACGCGCATGGTGGGGCAACCATCTATTACGATACACTAAATGCAAGGAATAAATGAAAGAAAGAGTAGGGCTGATAGCATGAAACGATGGTTGTTTGGATTCCTGGGAGCGATAGTGCTGCTCAGCGGCTGCGCAAATGAAGACGGCGGCGGACAAAGCGGCGGCGCTTATCCGCTGCCAACGGATGTGGAGCTGACACATTGGATAGAGCTCAACAGTGATTTGCGCTATAGCTATAGTCAATTTGGCGACACGCCGTTTGCACAGGAACTGGAAAAGGAAACCGGGGTGCGGGTGAAATATATTTCTCCGGTGGAGGGACAAAGCACGGAGGCGCTGAATTTGATGATAGCGTCACGGGAGCTGCCCGACATGATTTCCTATCCCTGGTATCACTATCCCGGCGGTGCGGAGCGTGCGATGATGGAGAATGTCATTCAGTCGCTGACGGAAATCATTCCGCAGTATTCGCCGAATCTCAATGCGTATTTGGAGGAGCACCCGGACATTAAAAAAATGATGAAAACGGATACGGGAGATTACACGGTGTACCCCTTTATCCGCGAAGACGAAAGTCTGACGGTTTATTACGGACCGATGGTGCGCCGGGATTTGCTGGAAGCGACGGGACGCGAGACGCTGGAAACCGTGGAGGATTGGCACGGATTTTTGACGGATATGAAAAATCAAGGCATGGAAAAGCCGCTCAGTATCTCCATGACGGCTGTTGATTCTGGATTTTTAACGGGCGCTTACGGTATCATTCGCACCAGCTATATCGAAGACGGGAAAGTGGTGTTTGGCGCGGCCCAGCCGGCATACCGGACGTTTTTGGAGACGATGCGAAGCTGGTATCAGGAGGGCTTGATAGATAAGGATTTTCTGTCCTCGGAAAAAATGTTAATTCAAAATATGACAGATGGCAGTTCTGCTGCAACGGTGGGATATGCGGGCAGCACAATGGGCGCGCTGATAAAAGAATTACAGGCGCAAAGCCCTTCCTATGATTTGGTTGGTGTTCCCAATCCTGTGACGAACCACGGGGAGACCCCCAAATTTATCAAAAAGGACTTTTTGTTCACACCGGAAAACTGTGTGGGGATTTCCACACAATGCAAGCAAACGGAGCTGGCGGCGCGGTATCTGGATTTCGGATATACGCGAGAGGGACGGAATTTATATAACTACGGCATTGAAAATGAAAGCTATGTGATGCAGGACGGGCAGCCGGTTTACACAGAAACCATCACCAATAACAGCAAGGGACTTTCGGCGAGTCAGGCGTTGGCACTTTATACAAGAAACTACAGCGGCCCATTTATTCAGGAAAAACGGTATGCGGAGTTGTATTATTCTTATGCACAGCAGCGGGAAGCGGTGGAAACCTGGGCGAACAGCGAGATAGACCGTTACCAAATGCCGTTGATTTCCATATCGGAAAATGAATATGAGGAATATTCCCGTATTTACGCCGCAGTGATGGACTATATTGACCAGGCGTTTGCGGAATTTGTGATGGGCGTGCGCTCACTGGATACCTTTGAAGAATATGTAGACGGGCTGCGGGACCTGGGACTGGATAGAATGTTGGAAATCCAGCAGGCGGCCTATGAACGTTATCAGAAAAAGTAAGGGGAGGATATTATGAAACTGTTAAGGCGGGTTGGAGCATTGATTTTATTGGCCGCAGTCCTGTTGACGGCCGTGCCTGCCGTCATGGCGGAGGAAACGGCAGCGGCGCAAGCGCCGGGAGAAAAGCAACAGGTACTGCAAGCGCTTGGCGTGATATCCGATGGATTTGACGCGTCAGCACAGCTGACGCGCGGCGAGTTTATCCAAGTGGTTGCGAACATGCTGGGCGAAAGCACGGCAAACAAAACAACGACAAAATTTGTGGATGTGGACAGCCGCACACCACAGATGGGGGCGATTGCGCTGGTGACGGAACAGGGTTATGTGGGCGGTTATACAGACGGAACCTTCCGGCCGAACGACCCCATGCTAATGGTAGACGCGGTGAAGGTGATGCTGGCGGTGCTGGGATACCACACGGACGCGGAGCTGGCGGGCGGCTATCCGATGGGATATTTGATTGTTGGGTCCAACACTAGGCTGCTCAGCGGCGTGCAGAGCAGTACCACAGACGTGCTGACGGGCAGTCAACTGGTGCAGATGGTTTACAACACCTTTGATATTGACCTGCGTTACCAAAAGGAATATGGCGGCAAGTCCACTTATGTCACCGAAAAAGGGAAAACGTTTTGGAGTGAACGGCGCAGCATTTACCGTGTAAAAGGTATCGTCAGCGCCAATCCGTACACGCACTTGGGTTCGGACGCCGGACTGGGCAAGGGCTGGATTTTGCTTGACAACCTGCTGTGCGCAAGCGGTTCTTCCGGAATCGAACAGTATCTGGGCTACCAGGTGCAGGCGTATATTCATCAGGAAGCCGCGGACGATGAAGGAACCGTATTGGCGTTTGAATATCAGCGCTATAATGAAGTGGTACAGGTGCAAAGCGATGACATCTTGGGCGGCACAACGCTGCACAACGTAGAATATGAGGTGGATGGAAAGAAACAGCGCATGGCGGTTTCCGAAACGGCAGACCTGATTTATAATGGGAAAGCGTTCCGGGACGCGGCGAATAGTGATATGATGCCGGAAAACGGTATGTTGACCCTGATTGACCAAGGCAGCGACGGCGTAGCGGACGTTGTGTGGATTGATTCCTATGTGAATTATGCAGTGCTGGGCGTGAGTCCGCAGAATGAAACCATTTCCGACCAGTATGACCAGCCATTGCTCAAGCTGGAAAATATGGAATATACCATCACACGGGACGGTTTTGAGGAAAGTATGCTGTTCATCAAGGAATGGGATATTGTTTCCGCAGCAGTCAGCGCAGACGAAAAATACGCCAAATTGGTGGTAACGTCAAACAGCTTTTCCGGCACCATTGACGCAATGGGAGACGATACCGTTACCATCGACGGCGTGGAATATGACATTGCCTCCTCCTTGGCAGAACCCATGAAGGTTGACGACGTGGGCACGTTCTATCTGGATATGTTCGGCAAGATTGCGGCGTTCCGCAAAGACGTTTCGGAAGAATATTATGCATATCTGGTGAAAGCCGGCACAGCGGGCGGTATAGATAACAAGCTGCAATTCAAGGTTTTTGACGTGAATAGCAGCGCAGAACAAATTTTTGACGGCGCAAGCAATTTGACCATTGACGAAAAACAGCTAAAGGGAGCCGCTGCCATTGCCGCATTGGAGCAGAGCGCGAAGGTCAGTGCAAGGGGAACCGGTGTAGCACAGCTGATTCGGTACAGCAAAAACAGCAAAGGAGAAATCAATTCGATTGACACCGCGGTGCGGACGGAGACCGAAAATGAAAATTCCCTGGAACTCAGCGTGGCAAGCACAGACGCGGAGCTGACATACAAAGGGTTGATGTTCAGCGGAAAAACCGCTTGCGGTTCCGGGACAAAGGTAATCGTCGTTCCGCCGGATATTGAACGAATCAAAGATTTTTCTGTTACAAACCAGTCCTATTTTACATATGACGGAAGATATCGGGTGGAAGCGTACTGTATGGATGATTTCATGATACCGGAGGTACTGTTGGTATATCCTGATAATACCGGAGATACAAGCAACATCGACATTTACTATGGAACGTTTACCGTTGACCAGATGGTACGGTCTATCAATAGCGATGACGAAGATGTGGTTGTGTTGCGCGGGATTATGGAAGGCGCGGAGGTTTCCTATGAAGTGGACAGCGACTTGCTGGCAGAGGCGTCCCAGCTCAAACGCGGCGACGTTATTGCCGTGGGGCGCACCGGCGGCAGAATCACGGCAATGAAGCAGCTGTTCGATATTGATACGCCCATGGAATACGGAACCGGCGGCGCCTATACGGACAAAAACGTAATGACCTACGGCAAGGC
>CBCTHD010000253.1:0-4270 GCA_965146615.1 uncultured Clostridia bacterium | reverse complement strand
AATTAAAATCTTGCCTTCCTCCGCCGCTGCCGGAACAATACCTCCGCCAATGACTGTCATAATCATCAGCAAGGAAAGCAGTAAACTCATACCTCTTTTTTTCATGGTTGTCGTCCTCCTCCCTACCTGATCACTACAATTGCACGAACCGTAGAACTATTTGCTGTCGCGCTAACGAAAATCTTATCATAGCCTTGACGGATCTGTTTGATGTCGCCAAGGGTTGCTTTTTTCTCACTGCTGTCATAAATAAACACCGGAGGTCCGCTGGAGCGCGTTACTTCATAGGTTTGTTCACTGTTTCCATCTGAATCAAATCCACAATACAGCGTATGTACCCAACGGTTCTTGTCTTCCGACACCTGATCAAAATCCGCGTCCACCAAATAGCCGCAGAATGTTTCATAATCGCCGCGTTTGTCAATCTGTCCCAGCGCTGGTTCTGTTCTGAATTTGCCCAGCACCTTGACCGCGTCTATCCGATCGCTGACGTCGAGTGAATAGGAAATCAAATCGCCGTTTTCCACTTCACGGAACTGTGACTGGTCTTCAATGTCATCGGATACCAAAAATTCCGTCTCTTTTCCTTCCGTGATCATTGTAATTTTTTGAATCGCATCGCCGTCTTCATTCGCCACTACACTAACCTTGTTGACAAATCCGACCTTGTTCGAGGTAGTAATAACACCCGCATTGCCAGCTTTCATGTTCATGGTAACCACAATGAGTTCTACCGTGTGGGTGTCGTCATTGACGTCATACCCCGTTACGGTATATTGCTGTCCATTGTTCATTTCGACATTCACCATATAATCGTCATCTGTCGGACTGTCATTGTGTGTCGGATCCGGAATACAAATCGTCATGGTTTGCTCGCTGACGCCAAATGCACCGCCGGAAGACTTCCCAAAGGTACGTTCATAGGAATTATAATATTTTTTGTCGTAGGTATTTACCGCCTCCGGGAAGGTAATCTCATTGATTTGTCCTTGTGCGTTGGTTTTATATGCAATGACTTGCCCCTTCAGTCCTGCCAAAACACTGGAACTGATTTTCTGCGTCCTTAATTCCGGGTTGCCGTCTACATCTGTATGATAGCCAATCACGGACGCTCTGTCCGCAATATCCAGCACACGTACCTCTTTATTTTTACAAGCAATTTTTGCAACACTGGTGCTTTCTCCACCATCTTCATTTTCTACTTCTTCCATTTTTTCCGCCAGCGTGTCAGGAATGAGTGCACGAATTTGATAATCAGCGCTCATTGCATTTCCTGCCGACGTTTCTAAAATGTAAGCATAGTTGTCCACTGTTTCTTTTTCTATGTAAACCACTTCGTTCAAATAGTTGATGTACGCGCGGACTTCCTGTCCCACCACTGCTGTTTGCAGTAAACTCTTATCTTCGCAGGTATAGTTTTCTTCTCCGATGGTGATTGTGTCATCATCGACCGCGTTAATGATCCCTTGTACCTGTTTATCGCTGTACACAACTTCCGTGTTCTCCCCATCGCCCGATGAAAATATACTCAGCACATCGCCTTTTTTAATGATTTCCGGGGAAATACTATTTCCTTCCGCATCTATTAACGTCACAATTTTGTCCAAATCGTCCGGCGCCAATTCTAAATCATTGTATCCGTTAATCAAGAATCCATCTTTAAAATACACTGTCCAGTTTTGTTCCATGACATCTTCGACAATAACGCTGCTGTGTGATTTGATGAACACAACCTCTACTACGTCGTCGTTGTCATTGTCAATCAATGTAATACTGCCATGGTCTAAATCCATCAAATTCTCCGCGGTCCAAGTAGACTGAAGGCGGTTATTGAGAACATACGCCGTTTCGCCATTTACACTCAGCTGTTCATAGCTCCCGCTGGTCCCTTCCGTATAATAAGCTACCTTTGTGTTATTCGTCTCTTTCAGATTATCAACGTTCACCGTCCAAACCTGGTTTTTGACATTGGGCTTCATGTCTGTGATGACGTCTTTTCCGGTATTATCATCTTCATATACAAAGAAATCAACCCACTGTCCGGCATACTGTTTAAAGGAAGGATCCTGTACTTCATAAATTTTGCCGTTAATTTCAACTTGATCCTCTGTTATCGAAGCAACCGGCGCCAGCAGCCACGTATCAATGGTCGCTGTTACAATTCCTGTCATCTTCATCAAATTTCCGGCGCTCATATCCGTTAAATCACTGCGAAGCGTTTTGCCATATGACACTTCATAGGTCTGCGTGCTGCCCGTTGAAGACGCAACCATCATGTTAATATCCAGTGCATTGTAAACCACCCGCGCAATTTCGCCGCGCGTCAACGGAATCTGTGTCTGCCCCAGATTTTTCAGCAGCCCGATTTCCGACGCCTGCATCATATATCCTGTCGGAAATCCTCCTTTTGCATTTGCGGGCATGCTGTATCCCAGCGTATTGACCAGGATTTTACACACTGCCTCTATTGTAATATTTGCTTCCGGTTCAAACGTATTCTCGTCTGTTCCGTCAATGACGCGCATTCCGCTGAGCAGATTGATATAGCCAGCTGCCCAATGGCTTGGCGGTACGTCTGAAAATTTCATTTCCGCCGCGGATAATGGCGCTACATCCTCCATGCCCATCAATCGGACAACGATTGTTGTAAATTCCGCGCGTGTCACCGGTTGGTCTAATTGCATTTCACCATTTTCATCTCCAACCATAATGCCGAGGGACTGTAAATCAAACATGACTGTGTCCATGTCTGCCTGAGCAGAAGCTACAAGCCCGCTCAACATTGTTGTGAGCATTGCCATTACCAAAATCATTGACAATACAACTTTCCTATTTTTCATGCAACTCTCCTCCATTTTGGTTTGATTACCAGTATTGTACCCACATTATACCGCCATACCGCATAAATTTCAATTTGCAATTTCAGTCCCTTATTAGCAATTTCAGTTCTTTTACAATATACAAAATCGGCTTTCCTTACCAAATCAAGAAAAAACCGATTTTACGTTCCACACCTATTTATTTTTTTGTTATAGCCACTGTAGAATTCTCATGAATATATTTAAGATAATACAGAATGTTTCCTACAAATGATGGTGTGTATCTTCCACACTTTTTTTGATTCCATTTCTAGCCGCAGCGGTCCGTCCTGCTCATGCAATATCGGTAGAATACAGCCCATATATTGTCCCCTGCCCGTACAAACCGCCCTGGTGACGCCGCAGCAACGGAGCCGCATGTCGCACTGTTCCCCACAGCCTACAAAAATATCGTATTGCCCGCGGGGCAAATCCAGTAAAAACACAGCAGTTTCGTCGCTCGTCAAAAATCGTTCCCGGAGTCGTTCCCCGCCTTGTATTGCTAATCCCACCTTCTGCGCGTTTTCAAACCCATATCCCTTTTTTACCGAATACGCTTCATTTTCCCACAGAACAGTCATGGGCAGACGCCACCGCCGCTCTTCTTCCGGCAACCGGTTTTCTTCCCAGCCCATGCCAAAAAAATAGGTAATCCGTTTCCTATGGCGCGTATCCGCCACATAATGGTCACAGACAACGGAATCCATCAAACGTTCATAATCTGTGTTACGGTCTTTCCCGGCGAAAACCTTTGCTCCGGTATGACTGACATAGCATAGCGGGATGTCTTTTTGTTCCAACACGCGCCGTTGTTTGCCAAACATATATCGTTTTCCTTTTTCCGCTTCCCACAGAATCATTCCGTTATCTTCACGCAGCTGCACTCCCTCCGGCGGTTGCAGCGCGTTTGCCCCGTGTAATCGGACAATTCCGCTATGATGGCAAACCAGTTCTATGTACACGGTTTTTCCAGCTTCACGCCGGGCGGACACTTCCATGCCGCCTTTTGCAAGCAGCCGCTCAAATGCACAATCCTGCCAGTCGGCCGGTATTGCCGGAAATACTTCTATTTCGCCGTCCGCACCGCTTTGCAACAACATCTCCCCAACTGCGGCGATCGTTTCGCCGGTGCATTCCATCATGGCAGGATAGTACATAGGCGGTTTGTTCACCAGACACAGGTTCAACCAGCGGTTTGTTTCCTCCGCACCCAAGCCGTTGGCGCGCAGATGCAGGTCAAAGCCTTTTTCATACAAGGTTTGCAGCGCTACTTCTCCCATTCCCATGCGCGCCGCCGCGCACGCAAGCCAGCCGAAACCAAATACACCCAGTTCTGTATTATCTATCGCATAGCGTACCGTCGCTTCTGCAATTTTCCGCTTCGCCTGCGGACTATGGCGATCCCATTCCCC
>CBCTHD010000252.1:0-4276 GCA_965146615.1 uncultured Clostridia bacterium | reverse complement strand
CCCCTTCGTGCCAGCTTGTTGACGTATGTCAACAAGCTGAAGCGTACTGCACAGCGCAGTCCACTTCTTATGAATAAACGTCAGGCTTCTTGTTCGGAGTCTTCCTGCTGCATATGTTCTTTCGCATATTTTAGCTTGGTTGCCATGCCGCCGCGGATATGGCGTTCCATTTTATTTTCGTCCATAATCTCACGGGCTTGTTTCGCAAGCACCGGATTGATTTTCACCAATCGTTCGCTTAAATCCTTATGTACAGTTGATTTGGAGATACCAAATTTTTTTGCGGCACGGCGTACGGTCGCTTTATTTTCGATAATGTATTGCGCGAGTATATTCACTCTGTTGTAAATATAATCTTTCAAGACCTTGGTTCGCCCCCTCCTCTTAACTCTCTTTACATATTTCATTTATATGTAGGGGAAAAGGAAAATAGACTAAAAAATTATACGGAAAAGAAAAGACGATCCAAAATTCCAAAATAGAAAGGAAGGTGGCGGTTCATTCCGGCATGGTAAAACCTCCAAACGATAAGTTGTTTGGAGGTTTGTGCCTTTATCATAAGCGTCAATAGGTGTTATGCTTCTTCCTGCTCCATTGTCCGCAGCTCTGCTTCGCTGTTTTCTAAAATTTCATATTGCAGCAGCAATTTTTCTTCCAGTGCTTCTATAGAATGGTTGAGCTCCATCAGCCTGGTATAATCCGCTGCAATTTCTGGCAGCAGCGTTTGCTGTTTGGCTTCGTCAACGGCCGCTTCCAACCGCTCGATTTCCGCTTTTGCCTTGGTTAACGCACTGCGCAGCTTCCGTTTCTGAGCATTCCATTCCTTTTGTTCTAAATAAGAGCGTTTCGCTGAACTGACCGGTTTTTCGGCCGATTTAGCAGAAGCGGCAAATTGCATAGTATGTTCTATGTAATCATCATAGTTTCCAATATGGGAAGTTAAGCCGCCCTGCTCCATGACAAGCACACGCGAGGATAGTTTATTGATAAAATAACGATCATGGGAAATGATAAACAGTGTACCGTCATAATTCTGCAATGCTTCTTCCAGCGCTTCCATGGAGTCAATATCGAGATGGTTGGTGGGCTCGTCCAAAATCAAAAAGTTATCTCCGCGCAGCATTAATTTCAGCAAAGCAACCTTAGCTTTTTCGCCGCCGCTGAGCAAACCGATTTCTTTAAACACATCTTCACCACGGAACAAAAATGCTGCACAGACGCTGCGCACTTCTGTGGCTGTCATTTTAGGATAAGCGTTCCAAATTTCTTCAATTACAGAATTATCAGGGTTTAATGATTCCATGTTTTGATCATAATATCCTGCTGAGACATTGGTGCCAAATTGATAGTGTCCTGTATCCGCCGGCAGTTGGTTTAATAGAATTTTAAACAATGTTGTTTTTCCGCAGCCGTTGGGACCCAGTAAAAAAACACGCTCACCGCGGCGGATATGTAAATGGACATGGGAGAATAATGGCTTGCCGTCAAAGCCTTTGGATAGGTTATCTGTAATCAAAACATCGTTGCCGCCTGTTTGACGAATCGTGAAGCGAAAATGAATGCTGTCGGGAGAAGACTCCGGCTTTTCCAAATCTTTCAGCAAACGATCCAGCATTTTTTCTTTGCTTTCCGCCATTCGAATGTTGCGTTCTCTGTTCCAGCGGCGCTGCTGTTCAATGATTCCCTCTATGCGCTTTATCTCGCTTTGCAGTGATTCATAATGTTTCCAGGCGACCTCCAAGTTTTTTTCCTTCTGCTGCATAGCGCGGGTATAGTTGCCGGAATAAAGTGTTAACCGGTTGTGATCCAATTCAAAAGTACGATTTGTCACTTTATCGAGAAAATAACGGTCATGGGAGATGACAATCACTGCGCCGTCATAGGACTGGAGAAAGTCCTCCAGCCAGCGAACGGAATCAAGGTCCAGATGGTTGGTAGGCTCGTCCAGCAACAAAAGGGGATACTCACCCAGTAACAGCTTAGCAAGTAAAATGCGTGTTTTTTGTCCGCCGCTTAAATTAGATAATGGGGCGCGCAAGTCTTCTTCTGAAAAACCAAGACCCAGCAATACCGCGCGCGCGCGGCTCTTATAGGTATAACCGCCGCCTTCACTATACGCAGTCGTCACCTGATGCTGGCGTTCTACCAAGTCCTGCATATCGCCGTCTGCAAGTTCAATATCTATATTAATGCGTTCCAATTCTTCTTCCATCGCAATCAGCTCGGTAAAGACTTTCATCACTTCATCCCAAACCGTGCAATCACTGATTAAAGTGACTTGTTGCTGCATGTAACCTATTTGCAGATTTTTTTGTTTAAAAATATCGCCTGACTCATAGTATTCCTGACCCAACAAAATTTTAAACAAGGTAGTTTTTCCAGAACCGTTGATTCCAATAAGACCTATTTTGTCATGATCGGCAACTTCAAATGACAAATCTTCAAATAATAACTCGCTGCCGAAATATTTTGTGACATGATTTACATTTAGTACCATGGTTTGCTCCATCCTTTTTGTTTCAATCCCTTTTATTATATACAACACTGTCAAAAATGTCAATTTTAAAAATATGAAACCAAGCCAAATTTTTAAAAGGATAATTTTTATCAAAATACTGAAAATATTGAATGTCAACCAAAACAAAAAATGAAATGCATAAGGGGGCATCATCATGAGACGAAAAGGCTGGGCCGTCCTGCTTACCGCAAGCGTTATAATAGCGGCGGCCGTGCCGGTATGTGCAATCGGTACAACGGCAGTTTCCATTGAGAAGCGCGCTGTAAAAAATGAGATTGTAACGTTTACCGAAGAAGAATTTGAAGAACATTATATAGGAACAGACCAAACGCTGAAAACTATCCAAATCTCCGGCTTACCCAATCCTGCAGTTGGTGTATTAAAACTGCGTGACGAACCGGTTGCGGAGTTTCAGGAAGTAAAAATGTCAGACATTAAACGGCTAAATTTTACACCTACGCGAGATTATGTCGGCTATGTGGAATTTGTTTGGAACGGGGCCACCAGCGCCGGTTACGCCCGCTATGGTGCAACTGTACGGATTGTTTACACGGACACATCTACATTGTCCCGCTATCCATCAGAGGAAAATCCACCGCTTACAGCGACACCAAATGCGATAACGACGACGCCAGTGCCGGAAAAGACACCGCAGCCGGGCAGTGAAAAAGAAGGCGGCTGGTTCGAGAACCTGTTTAGTGCAAGAACCACAGAAGAAACACCTGTACCGGACGTAGAGGGGGATGCTACCACTGCACCGGAAGGGGAAGAAACACCGGGTACGGAAGCTACGTCAGAACCGGAAACAACAGCGGAACCGGAAACAACAGCGGAACCAGAGACGACAGCGGAACCAGAAACGACACCAACACCGGAAGAAGAAGCTACACCGACGCCGGAGCCGGAAGAAACTCCCACCGAGCCGCCGCTCTATGCAGACTTAAACCAGCATTTCGCAGAATACTCAGCGGGGAAATTATATAGTGAAAACATCTGGGTTGGTGAACGCATTGGAGAAAAACGCTTTATGCACCCTGACCAGCAGGTCAATCGAATCGAGTTTGTCATGTTGGTTCTATCTGCACTCGGCGAAAATTATCCAGAGGATACCTATGATACAGTGTTTGCAGATGAGGATGCATATGAACAATGGGTACTGGATGCCGGAAAATTTGCCTATCAGAAGGGTATTATTCATGGTAGCCTGGAAGGAGACCAGTTGTATTTACACGCATTTGACACTATTACACGCGCAGAAGCAGCACAGATTATCATGAACACGCTGACGATTGAAGTCCCGGAATACCGTGTGGACCTTGATTTTGCAGACCAGGAGGATATTCCGCTTTGGGCTGCCGACGCAATCCGTAACCTAAGAGGGTATGGTATCATCAATGGTTACGAGGATAACACTTTCCGTCCGCTGAAACAAATTCCACGCGCGGATACAATTGAAATCATTTGGCAGTTTAGGAAATTTATCAGCGAAGAGGACAACCAACAATTTGTTGAATTCTAAGAAAATACGTTTAACGTCTGAAAAAAGACGGCGGAGCAGCTTTAGTAGTATCCGCCGTCTTTTTCGGTTAAATTATTTCTTGCATATAAATTTTTCTGTCCACATAGACGCACTATGCTCATGACAACGCTCTTTAATGACAAATAATATGGTCCACAGCGTCCAAAAAAATATCAATTTCCTGTGCTGTGTTGAAATATCCAGGACTGACACGGACAGTACCGCTTTCCAACGTTTGA
>CBCTHD010000251.1:0-4305 GCA_965146615.1 uncultured Clostridia bacterium | reverse complement strand
TTCAATGATGACGGCGTGAATCTGATGCACGATGATTTTTTCGGAAAAAAGGCGCCGGAAACACAGCTTTTATTTGACATTACCGATACCTACGTACCAGATTTTACCGTGTTGCTGCACGGCGGAACCAATACAGTGAATTGTATCTTAAAGCCCGCCTATGCGCCCGAGGTGTTAAAGCGCCGGGCGCTGGCGTTGGAAAAACAGATGGCAGCGCATTGTGCAGCAGAGCACATCCCCTATCATGTCACACCGATGGATCGGGGAGAAACGAAAGAGCCGCCGGCGTCCTTCAACCTAGTCTCTGCGCTGAGTCAGCTGAGCGGAGAACTTTGCGTGACCTATGAAAGCAATCAGGGGTTGGCGGAAAACGGCGCGCTGGGCTATCCCGACATTTACAAGGCGCACATGATTTTATTGGAAGAAAGCATAAAAATGTTTGGTCAAAACGACAAAGAGGAGGTCTAAATGGTGAGGAGAAGAGGAAAAAGCCTACTTTCGATTTGTTTGTGTCTGGTATTTTTATTGGGCACAGCACAGATAAACGCCGCATGGGATGGCTATTCTGAAGAGGAAGAGGGCGGACAAATCCTGCTGGTGGATACGGAGAATATGGCAAGTATTATGGCGTCAGGCGCGGTACCTTCTACGGAGTTTGTACGTGGGGGACGCTATTCCACGCATTGGACGAATCATACGCAGACCAAAACGATAAGTTTTAACAATGTAGCGCGCGATTGGTCCCAATGTTCATCTATTCAATTTGACGTCTATTCCGCAAAAGCAACAAAGGGTAGTATCGGATTTATGGTCTATTGCGACTATGTGCCGACGCCGGGAAAAACGATTTCCTATCAGTTATATCGGATATCACTGGACTGGGAGGGCTGGAAAACCATTGTAATCCCCCTGTCCAGCTTTATCACAGGGAACTTCGCCGATTGGGCAAAGGTGAATAGAATGCAGTTTCTCACAGATAGTTGGAGTTGTACAGCCGATCCGGAATCCGATCTCTATATCACTTCTGTCTATGGCAATGTCGGAGGGGAAGAGGTAGAAGAGGACAGTGGCGTGAAAAGTATGCAGGTTTCAGAAAGTGGGAAGCGGGCGGTATACGAGAGCTTAGCCGGAGAAACGTTGGTCATGAATTTTGCGTTCAACGCCATTTCCGACGGGAGAATGATTTCCTTGTCCGCGGAGGAAAGGATTACAACGGCGGAGGGCGTTAGTTTTGCGCCCACGGGATTTTTCTCGAAAGTTCTCGGCGCGGAGGTATCTGTACAGGCGTCGCAAATCAGCATTCAACTGAGCGGACACAGTTTGACTGCAACAGTGGGACAGAAAAACTATACCGTGGACGGAGAACCACGGACATTTTCTGCTACACCTCTTGCAGAGGATGGTATTGTCTATCTTCCGCTTGCGGAAAGCGCAGTAGCACTGGGCAAACTTGTAAAAACCAATGGTATGACTACGGCGATAGGCGCTGGAGAACAAGTCGGGGCGATTTTTGCTGACGAAAAGAAAACGGAAAACGCTGAAATCATGCTCAATGCCGGAGATGGAAGCGAAAAAGAAATCACGGCGGAAGACTGGCGGGAGTTAAAGGATAAATGGCGGGAATATCTTGTGGGAGACGAAAACAAGGATTTGGAGGATGAACACGTTGCGTCAGTTATACAAGGTATAGATGCAAGCTGCAAGGCGGCGTGGGACGCCATGAACAGGGACAAGGAGGCGGAGGTTCTGTTCGGCTTGACAGCCGTTACCACTACTGACAGTATGACAGCACAATTCAATCGGTTCTATTGTCTAGTGCGGGCGTATGGGACATATGGCAGTGCGTATTATCAGGATGAGACGTTGCGGCGGGATATCTTATTCGGCTTTGACTGGCTGTACAACAATTTGTATGGGCAGGCGGAAATTGACGGAACGGGTTGGCGCGACACCTCTCTGTTTAACTGGTGGGATTGGTACTGCGGAAGTGCAAAAGCGCTGTGTGAGTCACTGCTGATTATGGAGGACGCGTTGACGCCAGGCAAGATAAAACAATATCTTTCTTTGTATGACCATCTACGCGGTATCATGCGGACTAATATGACGCCGGACAACGCGGCAAGCCGCGTCTATGCCGGCACACTGGCAGCGGCACTGGAGGAAGATTATGACCGTATGCAGACGCTGGTGGACGACTACAACCTGATGCTCATACCGGTGGAATCGGGAAACGGCGTGCAGGAGGATGACCTTTATATTACCCATAACTATTTTGCCTACTCCACCGCTTACGGCACCAGTTCACTACTTGACCGGCTGACGGCGGTAGAGGCGATTTTGGCAGGAACGGCGTTTGAATTTGCAACACCCTATAAATATAACTCTTGCCGCTGGCTCTATGAAACCTTTGAGCCACTGATTTTTAACGGCAACATGACCAATGCACAATCGGGACGTTCTAAGGGGAATGAAGAAAACTATACCGCATATGCGGTCATTGCGATGCTTGACTTTATCGGCGCTTTTGGAAAGGATGACGACATCCGGCTGAAACAGATGATTAAGCGGGATGTAACAGAAGCAAACAAGACCGCCATTTATAATGGGTTGAACGTCAACCAAACGGAAAAACTCTCTGCAATACTAGCGGACGACAGTATTCAGGCACAACCCTATTACAAGAATAAAATATATTATACCGGTGATTCCGTGATGCATCAGAGAGACTCATTCGGTTTTGCGCTTTCCATGTCCTCCTCCCGTATCGCCGCGTGGGAGAGCATTAACGGTAACAATATGACAGGCTGGTATCAGGGCGACGGCATGCTCTACATGTATGTTGATGGAGACCCGACTGCCTATAACAGTTCTTATTGGAAAACGACAAATCCCTACCATCTGCCGGGCACGACAGTGGACACACAGGAGCGAGAGGCAGTCAGCATTGCTAATAGTGCACAGGTATTGACAAACCAGGATTTTGTCGGTGCAGCAGGCTATGAGGATTTATATGC
The DNA here is from genome assembly GCA_965146615.1 of uncultured Clostridia bacterium. Taxonomy (GTDB): domain Bacteria; phylum Bacillota; class Clostridia; order RUG12999; family RUG12999; genus JAAWTG01. The sequence continues at coordinate 1,291 of CBCTHD010000251.1, read as the reverse complement.
AACGGCGGCGATGCAGCTGGAATCCTTCCATAATGATGTGGAGGGTACGACCAGTACCACAGGTTCCGGCGGAGCAGCGCCGTTGCACAACAGTACGCTGATGGCGAAGAAAGCATGGTTTATGTTTGATGATGAAGTGGTAGCGCTGGGGGCGGACATCAATGCCAATGACGGATTTGAAGTGCAGACTGTTGTGGAAAACAGAAAGCTGAACAAAACAGAGACACTGGCGACGGCACCGACAACAACGACATCGTCAGATTATCCCATTGTCGCCATTACGTCTTCGGGAAGTGACGGCAATGTGGCGGAAAACACCATTGATGAAGATTATAGCACAAGATGGTCACAAGAGGGAGGCGGCTGGGTGGCCTATGAACTGGAAAGCGCTGTGCCAATAGGCTATGTTGGGGTTGCGCAATACAGCGGGACAGAAGGCAGACAGGCAATTTTTGACTTGCAGGTTTCTAATGACGGAGAAAATTGGGACACCGTGTGGTCGGGCAAGGCGAGCGGCACGACCAACTCCATGGAAGCCTATGACATGAAAAACACCACGGCAAAATATGTCCGTTATTATGGATACGGGCGAACAAACAGCGCGTGGAACAGTGTCACAGAGGTAAAAATTTATCCGCCTACTGCGGATGGAAGCATGCCTGTAGATGGCAGCGTCAACACGGACAGCGGAAAAATTCTGGGTTCGGAGGTCATTACTGTTGACGGCAAGGCGATGGAAAAGGCAAGCACCTGGAAGCAAACCTTTGAAAATCCCAGCTGGATGCATATTGAAGACATTGCAGGTTATTATTTCCCGCAAGGTGGAAATTTGACATTGGATAAGGTCGTAAACATTTCATCATATTTGGAAGCGTGGTTCTCCCACGGGGTATCGCCAACGAAGGAAACCTATTCCTACGTTTTGCTGCCGGAAAAAACGGCGGAACAAACCGCGGCATACAGTCAGAGCCCTGATATTGAGATATTGTCCAATACAGATACCCTGCAAGCCGTTCTGGAAAAAAATCTTGGGCTTGTGGGCATGGTGTTCTGGGAGAAAGGAAATCTGAACGACATAACGGTTTCCGAACCTATGATTGTTATGGACGGTACAATCGACGGCGGACGCGAAATTTCCATCAGTGATCCCACCAAGCTGCTCAAAGAGGGGACCGTAACGATAGCGGGGAACTATACTGTAGCGGAGTGCGACGAAAGACTAAGCGTACAAACGGTGGGCGGAAACACGGTCATCACAGCAGACTTTGACGGTTCTAAGGGACGCACGCTT